>JAAZVO010000312.1 GCA_018623405.1 Crocinitomicaceae bacterium | reverse complement strand
TTAGGTACAAGCTTTGAAAGCTTTCTACCGCAAATGAAGCCGAATGTGCCTTAGAAAAACTGTAACCCGAAAAGCTTTCAATTTGTCGCCAAACTTCTTTAGTAATGCTATCGGGGTAGCCTTTTGCTCTGCAATTATTCATGAAGGTATCAGCAATGCGCTGCATCTCATTTTTAGAGCGCGACTTTCCACTCATGCCACGTCTTAAAATATCGGCATCAGCCAAATCTATACCTGCAAAATGGTGGGCTACTTTGATAACATCTTCTTGATACACCATAACTCCATAGGTTTCCTCCAACAGCTTTTCCATTACAGGGTGTATGTATTTAAACTTACTCGGATTGTGAAACCTGTAGATGTATTCTTTCATCATGCCCGATTGGGCTACGCCCGGCCTAATAATAGACGATGCCGCTACAAGGCTCAAATAATTATCGCACCGTAACTTTTTGAGGAGACCACGCATGGCAGGCGATTCAATGTAAAAACAACCAATGCAATGGCCGGTTTTTAATTGGGCTTTTACTTTTTTGTCAACCTTAAATTTTTCGGGTTGGTGGATGTCAATTTCTACTCCTTTGTTCTCTTTAATGATGTCAACCGCCTCTTTTATATGGCCTAATCCGCGCTGTGAGAGAATGTCGTATTTGTAAAAACCAATATCTTCTGCCACATGCATATCCCAATGAGTAATTGGAAAACCTTTGGGCATCATTTCTAAGGCTGTGTACCTAGTAAGCGGCTTTTCTGAAATAATCAAACCTCCGGCATGAATACTCAAATGGTTGGGAAAGTTCTCCATCAAATTGCCTAACTCAAATATTTTTTGGGTTATGCTGTTTTGGTATTCTTTGCGGTCGGGATAATTGATAAGTAAATCTATTTCGGCTTTTGGGATGCCATAAACCTTGCTAACTTCCCTTAAGATTGATTTTCCTTTAAAAGTGCTGTAGGTGGCAATAAGCCCAACCTTGTTGTTTTTGCCAAATTTTTTAAAGATGTAATCGATGATTTCGTCGCGCTCGTCCCAAGAAAAATCAACATCAAAGTCGGGTGGCGAAGTTCGGTGGGGATTGATAAACCGCTCAAAATATAAATCGAGTTCAATGGGATCAACATCGGTAATACCTAAACAATAAGCCACTAAACTATTTGCGCCGCTTCCACGCCCAACATGGTGAAAACCACGCCTTTTGGCCTCAGAAACAATATCGTAAGTAATAAGGAAATACGCCTGAAAATTGAGTTCAAAAATTACTTTCAATTCTTTTTCCAAACGTGCTTTTGCTGTTGGGTTGTGTTGGCCATATCGCCATTTAAAACCATCATTTGCCAATGCGGTGAGGTAGTGCTTGTCTTTGGTTTTTGTGCCTTTATAACTCACCCTATTTTTTAGCTCCGTTGGTCGGTAATCTGATGAGCATCGATCTAGCAACCACTGAGCCTGTTCAAGCAAAAAATCTCTTTCTCCGAATAATTTTTTTAGTTCTTCAGGAGATAAAAAGCTATGGTGATGCGGCTCTACATCTCGTGGCTTCAGTTTGCTTATTAATGTGTTTTTATCAATTGCCCGTAATACTTGATGCAATTCGTAATGGGCTTTTTTGCGTGGAAAAAATACCGGGTGCAAGGCCACCAACTTTTTTGGGTGCTTCCAAATGGAATGTCTAAAGTTTTTTTGTGCCCAATAGTGTGTTATTCCGAAATAATGGTTCTTAGCAAATTGTGAAATTTTTAATTCATCACGAAAGGGAATAACATAAAAAACAGCATCTGACGTTGGTGGAATTTGGGGCAATTCTTCCCCATATTTTAAGGTTAAGGTAAGTAGCTCAGCCAACTCCTGAAATCCATCTTGGTTTTTGGGTAGTCCAATGTACAGCAGTTCGTTTTTTGGGTTTCTAAACTCAATGCCTACCACCCCTTTTATTCCCGCACTTTGGCAGGCATTCAAAAAATCAAAACCTGCTGATGTGTTATTTACATCGGTTAGCGCTATTGAGGTGGCACCCTTTTGCTTGGCGGTTTTTGCCAAACTTTCGGGCGAGAAAGTTCCGCTCCTTAAACTAAAATAACTATGGCAATTGAGGTACACGTTAGGTAATGCGCTTTCGGATATATTTGTTTCCCTTCAAATATCGGGAACAACTGCTTTTGTACGAAGAATTAAAATATGCCTTAGCCTTAACTCAAATCCAAGGAGTGGGTTCTGCCATTGGTAAAAAGCTGATAAAGCACTTTGGCTCTGCTAAAGCCGTTTTTGAAGCGGAGTTTAAAGAGTTCAAAAAAATAGCGGGCCATGGCAAAAGCGTATTTCAAAACTTACAAAGCTTTAATGAGTTTGATGCTATTGATGGAGAGCTAGAGTGGGTAGATAAAAACGCGATTAATTTTTCGGTTTTTGGTAGCGAGAACTACCCAAAGAGGTTAAAGCATTGTGCCGATTCGCCCATTGTGTTGTTTTCGAAAGGCAATTTCAACTTAAATCACCCTAAATCAATCGCTATAGTTGGTACTCGAAAAGCAACAAGTTATGGAAAAGATTTTGTAAACAAGATTGTAGAAAATTTGGTTCCGCATAACCCTGTTATTGTTAGTGGTTTAGCCTACGGAATTGATATTGCAGCCCACAAAGCGGCTATAGATTTTAACTTGCCAACGGTGGCTGTTTTGGCGCATGGCTTAGATAGAGTTTATCCAACACACCATAGAGGAACAGCGAATAAATTGCAAGAAAACGGAGCCTTGGTTACGGAGTTTCCTTCAAGAACAAACCCTGATAGAGAAAACTTTCCCCGTAGAAATAGAATAATAGCCGGTTTATGTGATGCCGTAATTTTGGTTGAGTCGAAAAAGAAAGGTGGAGCAATTATTACAGCTGATATTGCAGCCTCTTACAATAGAGATGTGTTTGCTGTTCCGGGTAGGGTAGGAGATCATACGAGTGAAGGCTGTAACTTTTTAATAAAAACCAATAGAGCAGCTTTGTTCGAAAGTGTTTCTGACCTTGAATATTTGATGGGATGGGAAAAAGAATCGAAAAAGCTACAACATAAACAAACACAGCTTTTTGTTGACTTAAATGCTGAGGAAGAAAAGATTGTAAACCTTTTGCGAGAAAAGCAGAAACTATCGG
>JAAZVO010000311.1 GCA_018623405.1 Crocinitomicaceae bacterium | reverse complement strand
GAAGAAGATCGCTCGGTTTCTTTTTCTGCATCAAAGATGAGGTGAAAAAGTAACCGAATAAATGACGTTCGTCAACCTAAAAAGATGATAAATCTCAATTTTTTAGTAAAAAATCAACAATTATGGGTAAATGATCCGATGCCTTTTGGGTAAGCTTGGTTGTTAAGTCATATTTTTTTAAGTCTTTGGAGGTTAGGTTTTTGGTTTCTAAAACTAGAGATTGCGAAACTGAAAAACCCTTTTGATTGAAAAATACATAATCTAATCTTCCGGGAGGATAACTGCTTTCTGAATCCCTCCAAGTAATATGTGTGTTGTTATTTATTTGTTTTGGGTTAATGTCTAAAAGTACGGGCGATGGCTCTGTATTCATATCTACATTGGCATCTCCAAAAACTATTTTGTGGTATTGGTTGCGAAAACCAACAAGGTTCATATCACCTGAAAAAATAATTGGTGTTTCTTCAGTTATCCAACCTGAGTTAATTAAAGAATCTAAGTGCTGATGTAATGAAGTGGCTTGCTCCATACGTTTTTCATCTTTTGCACAACAACTTAAATGACCATTAATGTGATAAACCAAAATAGAATCGTTGTTGATGGTAGGCACTTTAATTAATGCGCCAAGTAATCTAAACTTTGGGTTAATAGTGTTCCACTGTAAAACAGGAAACTTGGTTGCGGTAATGTTACCTAAAAGCTTTGACACGTTCCATTGAGTGCCGGGAAAAGTTTTTTCTAAAATAGTTTTTGTTTGGGTTTCTGTAGTTTCCCACAATTCGTTAAAGCCAATAATATCGGGGATTAAGCCTTTAAGTAATGTTTCAAAATTTTCTTTGCGCTCGTTTTTGGTTAAGCCATCGTGCAAGGTATTGTAGTGAAGTAATCTAAATCCGTTGTCAAGTTTATGAGTTATCGTGTCTAAGGTTGTAAATGGCTCTTTTTTATAGATTTCAGATTCCATTTTTTCACCATCGTTGGGCATCCATTCAGCAATGGCATTTTCCCATATCCATTGCAGGTAAATGGTATTTGATTTTACTAATGAACCTATATATTCATCACGTAACAATGGTATAGCCATTTCAAATTTTTCAGAGGTGAACGTGGGTAATGCTAAGAATGGAAGTTTACTGAGCTTTTCAGTTTTTACATCGCCCGGATAGAAATAAGTAATCTGCTTTTTGGCAAAATCTATTTTTATTTCTGCTCCAATTTGGTTTATGGTATTTCCTGTTAATTGGTTGCCGTCTAAATCCGCATAAAGTGTAAGAAAATTTCCATCAAAAAGGTCAAATTCACGCAGCGCTTCTAAGTAAATGTAAATGTGTTCATCATCATTGGTAACGGCATAATTTAATAGGTCTTGGTCTTCGCCATCACCTTCAGCATCAATACTTTTAGGAAAAGCTTCCCAATCTAAGAAATCACCATCAATAGTTATTTCAGATTGTCCTAATAGATTTAAAGACAACCCAAAACTAAAAATCATCAAAATTGCCGCAAGCCCTTTATTCATCATACCTTTGTAAAAACGCGAAACTATGGATTTTCTCGATAAACACCTTTCTGATTATGTAAATAAACATACCCAAAACGAACCCGATTTGTTGTATGCCTTAAACCGAGAAACGCATTTAAAAGTGTTGAACCCAAGGATGTTGGCAGGTCATCTTCAAGGCAGGGTTTTGAGCATGTTATCACACATGATTCAGCCATCAAAGGTTTTAGAGGTTGGAGCTTACACAGGCTATTCTGCCATTTGTTTTTCTGAAGGATTAAAGGAAGGTGGAGAAATACATACCATAGATATAAACGAGGAGTTAGAACCAATCCAAACAAAGTATTTTGAAAAAGCAGGCATTGCTAATAATGTTAAACGGTATGTTGGAAATGCTTTAGCTATTATTCCCCAAATTGAAGGACCTTTTGACATCGTGTTTTTAGATGCCGATAAAGAAAACTACCTGAAATACTTTGAGTTAACGCTGCCAAAAATTAAAAAAGACGGTTATTTATTAGCAGATAATGTGTTGTGGAGTGGTAAAATATTGGAAGAAAACCCTAAGGCTGATGATGTAGATACAATCGGGTTAAAAGCATTTAATGATGCTATTCAGAAAGATATTAGGGTAGAAAATGTTTTATTTCCTATTAGAGATGGGTTGATGGTTTGCCGTAAGCTCTAAAATTTTGGATTTTTTGATTTGGGATTTATGATTTTTGAAGTTCCAAAAAATCTAATTTGGTAAAACTTGAAAGTATAGACTTTATTCTTCGAGGTCTAAAATAATTTTAAGATTTTCTTTAACTTCCTTAGAAATATTTGTTGGAAGCGTACCTACTTTTTTGGTCAGTCTTCGGTTATCTATTGCTCTAATTTGGTCTATCATAATATCGCAAGGTTTATGAAGGTTGGCTGTACCTTTTTTTTAAAGTGAACTCTTAAAATCTCTGAACCTTTCTTGACATTAGAGGTAATAGGACAAACTAAAGTAGATGGGTGCGGAATTTTATTTAAAAGGTTGGTTTGGATTGTTAAAACCGGTCGTGTTTTTCCGGGCTCGGTTCCTATTTGCGGATTTAGGTCAGCTATCCAAATTTCAAATTGCTTTAGGGCCATAATCAATTTCCTCAAATTCTTTTACAATAGAAAGTGATTCTTCTCCAACGAGCATTGACTCTGCTTTTAGTTTTTTTTCTAAGAATTTCCTTCTTTGAAATTGATTATAAAAGTCTAATGCTTCATTGATGTATCTGTTTCTAGACATTTTTAATTTGGAAAGGATAGCTTCTGTTTCTCTAAATATATCTTCATCTAACTTTAGTGATACCGTTTTCATATCACGAAAGTATATACTTTTTGGTAATTTATTTTTTAGTGTATTCTATCCTTAAGCCTGCATCAAGCACATTGGGCAGGTTTTCTTCGCGCATAGCTTGCTCAATTTCGAAGTGATAGGTTCCTGATATTGGAAACCTACTTTGGTATTTAAACAATATTTGATTGTCTATAATATCTCCGGCATGGGTACCAAGCCATTTTCCGTTTTGGTCGGATAAAATGCAATGTACAGTATCTTTTGCAATTTTACCATTTGGGAAGTAGGTATGGAAGAAAAAGTAAAAATTGCTATAGGG
>JAAZVO010000067.1 GCA_018623405.1 Crocinitomicaceae bacterium | reverse complement strand
TTTAATACCAAATACAATGAGCAAACCCCCTTAATTCATCCCGATGGTAAAACACTCTATTTCTCTTCTGATGGTTATCCGGGCATGGGAGGAATGGATGTTTTTTATGTAAGAAAACAAGACGATGGTACTTGGGGAGAACCTGTGAATGTTGGCTATCCCATAAATACTTACAATGATGAGCATGGCTTGGTGGTTGATGCCCAAGGCGAAATGGCCTATTTTGCCTCAGATAGAGATGTTGGTATTGGAGACCTAGACATTTACAGTTTTGAGTTGTATGAAAATGCAAGACCTAATCCGGTGAGTTATACCAAAGGTTTGGTAAGAGATGCAAAAACCAAAAAGGGAGTTCAGGCAAAAATTGAAATTGTAGAACTTGCCACTGAGCAGGTAGTAGCTTCAGCAATTTCAGATGAGCTAGATGGAACTTACATTATTGCTTTGCCTGAAAATACCCAATACGCAGCCAATGTTACAGCAGAAGGTTATTTATTTCAATCAGAGCAGTTTATTATTGATGAAAGCAGCAAAAAAGATTTTTCTGTGATTATTGATCTTGAGAAAATTAACGTTGGCAAAACCGTTGTACTAAAAAATATTTTTTACGAAACAGGAAGCTTTGAATTGATGAATACCTCAAGAGCTGAGTTGAATAAGTTGGTAAACTTTTTAGAAAAGAATTCAAAATTAAAAATTGAAATTGGCGGTCATACCGATAACATTGGTAGTGAGGAAGATAACCAAATTCTTTCTGAAAATAGGGCAAAATCTGTTTACAATTATTTAATTAATTCGGGTATTGCTGAAGAAAGGCTAAGTTATAAAGGATACGGCCAAAACAAGCCAATAGATACCAACGAAACAGAGCAGGGCAGAGCCAATAACCGAAGGACAGAGTTTAGGGTTGTGGGGATTTAGTTTCGAGTCTGCAATATTTTTTTACTTTCTATAAATTGATTTTTGAAAAAGAAATTTACTATCAGAAGTTGTTCTTTTTCTGTGTAAAGTTTTGAAAAGTCTGAACCTCTATAAATTTCTTGACCTAATAAATTGTAAACTTTAACTTCATCAAATTGAGGTGTTTTTATTATTTTATTTTCAGCAATATGGTTTACAACATTTTGTGATAAAAAGTCAGTTTTAGAATATTTTCTTGGAGGAAATGGAATAAATCTTTTTGTTTTTAAAACAAGAATATCTTCATAAGAGATGCCATCATCTTCTGAGGTGCCAAAAATAAACAGCCAACTTGGAGTTTTTATTATTGAATTTGCCCATTCATCTCTTTCGTTGCCAAAAGTTGTTCCATCAATAAAGGAACCTGTTTCACTTAAAATTAATGGATAGAAATCGTTTTGTCCTTGACCATAGCTATTTGTAGTACCGCATAAGTAAAGTTGGTTATTGTATTTATAAATATCTGTGGAATAATCATTACCAATTGTACTCGAGCCATAGTGGCTAGACCAATTAAAGGCTCCGTCAGTAACCGAATATGATGCTAAATAGACGTCATAATTGTCATTAGTTGAGATGAAGTTACTTTCACCCATTAAGAAAATTTCATTTCCAATTACTTTCCCCTTTACTATTTTTTGATTTTGATCAAAATCATAAGTTTTTGAAAAAACCTCTTTAAAGTTGTTATTAATGATCTGAAAACTAACTAGATATGCATCTTGTTTTCCATTTACAATTTTTGAACCTGCTAAAAATATTGTATCACCATTTGAAAATAAACTGGAGTAAATTATATCATCTGATGGAAGAACTTGTTTTGAAATATTATTACCTAAAGTATCAATAGCATACAACAAATACTTTGAAGTATCCTTGATTGTTTCATAGCTTAAAATGGAAATAAAACCATTGAAGTAAACAATATTCAATAATTCATCCCATGATTCACCACCAAATGTTTTTTCAAATAATATAGTTCCTATAGTATCTGTTTTTAATAAGTATCCTTCGTATTGTCCATTTCCCCAACCATTTGTCAACCCTGAAATAAAATAGTTATTAGAAACTTTTACAAAACCGGAAGCTTTTTCTATATATGGTGTGCCTACAGAAAACTGATTTACCAAATTCAGGTTTGTATCGATATCAAAAACGATTATGTCAGTGCTACCATTTCCGATTGAAGAAGTATAACCTAGTAAAGAGAAAGTTCCATTTTGGTTATCAATTACAGAAATAAGTTGATCACTCTTATCTCCTCCAAAATAGGAATAATAAGCCGTATCATTCTGCCCAAAAACAGCTAATCCAAAAACTAAAAAGCAAAAACTAACTATTAATTTCAAAGGGCAGCTTTTAATTGGGTAAGTTTTTCCATTAATCCATCTAGTTGGGCTAGGGGTAACATATTGGCGCCATCGCTTAAAGCTTTTGAGGGTTCGGGGTGGGTTTCAATAAATAAACCATCTGCGCCCACTGCAATGCCTGCTTTTGCCATGGTAGCAATTAACTCGGGCTGACCTCCCGTAACACCGCTGCCTTGGTTGGGTCTTTGTAATGAGTGTGTAACATCATATACTACTTTATGTCCAAAGCTTTGCATCTCTGGAATCCCCCTAAAATCTACCACTAAATCTTGGTAACCAAAGGTAGTTCCTCTTTCTGTTAGCCAAACGTTGGGATTTCCTGAATCTGTAACTTTTTCTGCTGCAAACTTCATAGAGCCTGCTCCTAAAAATTGTCCTTTTTTAATATTTACAATCTTTCCTGTTTTTGCTGCAGCTTCTAATAAATCGGTTTGGCGACACAAAAAGGCAGGAATTTGCAAAATATCCGCATATTCTGCAGCCATTGCTGCTTCTTCAGGTAAATGTATGTCTGTTAAAATGGGAAGGTCAAAAGTGGTTTTAACTTTTCCTAAAAGTTTAAGGGCTTTTTCATCTCCAATACCTGTAAACGAACTTGCCTTAGACCTATTAGCTTTTCTGTAAGAAGATTTAAAAATGTATGGAATTCCTAATCTTTCTGTAGTACGCTTTACACTTTCAGCAAGGGTCATTAAAAGATCTTCGTTTTCAACCACGCATGGTCCTGCAATTAAAAAGAAATTATTGCTGTTGTTTATTGAATTTATTATTGAATTAACCATTGCTTATAAGTTATATTTAAGATTGGCAAAAACACCTAACCCTGTTTGTGATTGTTTGAATATCAAACCATTAAGGTTAGCGGTATTCATTGAAAATGTTAAACTATTCCAACTTAAATCTAATCCACCACCAATTGCAAAATTACCCATTCCTAAAAAGTGAAAATTACCACTTAACGCCAACCACTGATTTAATTGGTTTTGATAATAGCAAAACGCCATTGGCCTGTAATTGGTCATATTTCTGTAAACAACACCATAATTAATTACACTTTTTGTGGAAAGCGCCTGAACATGGCTAACCCCAACACTAAAAGGCAAATTAAAAGTTGGCTTCACTAAACTATTTTGCGCTAAAAGATCATCTAATAAAGTATCAGGACTTTGCTCTTGAAAAATTCTAGCAGGGTAGTTGGTTAAATTTGGTATTTGAACTCCCTCGTAATTGTAGAATTCATTTTCTTGAATAAAAGAAAGGCTCTTATCATTAAAACTAACAAAACCTAAATCCTTTACGAAAAACTCAAGTTTTCCCTTAAGATATTCATCCTCTAAAAACGAAAATGGAATTTGGTAACTCAACTGAATATTTATTCCATTACCATTATTGGTTAAAAAACCTGTGTTTGAAGTATCTGAAGTAGTAAAAGAGCCATATACGTTCATTTCAATGTAGTCTCCAAACTCAGAAACATACATATTTGAATTTGAAGTATTGGCCTGAATAAGTCTTTGACCGTTTATAAATCCAACTCCAACTTTAAGTTGATGATTGTTTTTTAGCTGATAGGAAAAAGTAGGAAGCAAGGTTTGGAATCTAACTAAATTAAAGTAGGAATCTTTTAGCCTAAAGGTTTTTTCGCCAAAATTTCTATTTCCAAAAACAGCTAAAACCACTAACTCGTCAAAAAAAGAACCATAACCTAATATTCGGTCCTCAAGTGTTAAACCTAGTGCTATATTCTTTTTTAACCTGTATTGAATACCAAATTGCTGCTTAGCCTCAAAAAGCGCGTGGTTGTATGGACCTTTTCTGTTTAGTAAGCTGTTTTTTGTCTCTTCTGTAATGAACTTGCTAAAAACTATATCTGATGCAATTTTTCCGGTGATAAAATTTGATTGGAAATAATTTTCTGATGAAATATTTAATTGAGTTTGAAGTGTATCTAAATTGCCAAAATACTGCTGAAATTGAGCATTACCGAAAAAGTAATTCGCAGAAAAAAATACTATGAGTAAATACTTTCTCACTTGATATTTAATCGGTAGTTAAAATCTGAAATAAGCGTAATTTCTGCATTATCACTTGTATAGGCTCTTATGGCTGTACTTGAAAAATGGTCTATTTTCATGCGCACCAACATCTTTTTTCCATCGTACAATGCACCTAATTTTTCTTGATTTACAGGTATGGGAATCATACGTGTTGTTTCTCCAGGAATAGGAGTAGAGTAATCTAGCAAGGTGTCTAATACTTCACCATCCTCGCTGAAAATAATTAATGATGGAGATATTTGAAACTCAAAGTTGTTTTTTACCATTAGCTGAATAAATCCATCTTGGATATTATCGTAGGCAGGGTCTTTCTCAAAAATATACGCAGCAGTATCTACAATTTCTAAATTAGATAGCTCATCAAAAAACATGGGAAGCAACACTTCTATACCAAGTTGAATGCCTGTATTGTAATACACAAAATCATTATATCCACTAATATTTCCTAGTGGGTTTACCTCCATATTGGCTTCGTACCATATTTCGTTGGGGTTTATGGCAAGTACATCTTGTAGGTTGGAGTTTTCTTTTCGGAAAGTTGCTGTTATTTTATTTGCCCTGTATTGTGGATTATTATCAGGCTCGTTATAAGCCCTTGAAACTTTAATGTTATTTAGCAGCGGACTTTGTAATTCAACCTCGTTTCCTGTAGTGGTGTTTTTTCCACTTATTTTAAAACCTACACCTGCAAAGTCAACCCCTAACTGATTTTCAATAAACAAACTCACATTTGGGTCTCCAAATACAACTTTTCCATTTTTAAAAATATTAAACACATCTGCCTCTGCAAATTGCTTTTCTACCTCAAAGGTTTGATTACTAAAAAAGCCTCTAACATATTCTGGAATGGTATTAACCAAAGTTGTGTTAATGGTTATATAATCGCTTGTATTAAGTGAAATATTTGCTGCAGCGTTAGGAGAAATGCTAGCAGAAAAAAGTGCAGTAATGGTATTTGAACGATCTTGGTTTTTTCCTCTTAAATCAACAATATAATCACTTAAATCGAAAGTGTCGCGATAAATAGTTGGATTTGAAATTGACCCGGCAGGAACAAAAATGGAAAATGAAAATGGAAATCCACCCGGCTTAGATGAATTTGGAATTAAGTATTGAATTTGAATTTCTTCTTGAATATTTGAGAATACCTCTAGCGCTAATTTCCCTTCTCTAAAAGTAGCTTCGTGCAGTTGAATTCCGTTTAACCTGTAGCGTGTAGTTGTAGTATCTTGAGTTAAAACTTGGCCGGGTGCAAAAGCAATAGGTCCAAACGGCAACTGAAAAACCTCTGTATTGGTAGTGTCAGGTAATTTAAAAAGTGAATCTACCTTAAGCTTAATTAGGTTTTGGCGATATTGGATGTAAGAGATATCTCCTGCATTTGCCCCTCTTATAAACAATGAATCTTTTACCAATTGATCTAATGAAAGGGTGGAGGAAAGGATAGGAGCTTTTACGCCCGTATCCCAACTAGGTTTACCTAAGTCTAGGTTACAGCTTGCAAAAGCTAAAAGAAAAATGGCAAACAGAAAATTCTTCAATCCGCTACAAAAATCGGCCTAAAGTAGGTATAAATCAACAATTGTTTGTTTAGCAATTTTTAAAGAATATTCCTTGATTATCAATTGTGTAATCTTATATTTGTTATTGTAAATCGATTATTTAATCGAATATCTCGTAATGCCAAACAAAAAGTTTTTTATTTCTTGGATTGTTTCAACCATCTACATGTACGGAATTTCCTTCGTGTGGCATGGGATAGTGCTAAACGATTTGGCAAGAATAACTTATCCTAAAAACTTGTTTTTTATGTTAGCCGGAGCAGCTTACTTAGCTTTTGGCTTTGGGTTGGCGGTTGCAATTAATTTTATTCATATCAAAAAATCAAGGGTAACAAGAGGTTTGATTTTTGGAGTTCCTCTTGGGTTAATGGTTTATTTAATTGCCTTTGTTTTTGGAATTTCATTTAATGCCAGACCCGATCTTCCTCATGTTATTATGGATTTAACTTGGCAAGTTATTGAGCAAGGTACGGGAGGTTTAGTAGCAGGTTTTGCTTTCACATTTGTTCAAATTCAAGAAAGAATTAATAAAGAGGTTTCTCAGTAACCATATTTTTCTTTCCATCTGCTTTTTAAAAATCTCAATAAATCTTCTTCCCGCTTATTGTTACCGGGTTCATAAAATGATGTTCCTTTAAATTCATCAGGTAAAAACTCTTGATCCACAAAATTGCCATCATAATCATGGGCATATTTATAGTTTTTGCCATAATCAAGTTCTTTCATTAATTTGGTTGGGGCATTTCTAAGATGCAACGGAATAGGGAGGTTACCTGTTTCTTTAACCAAACCTTTTGCTTTTTTTATGGCCATATAACTAGCATTACTTTTAGGAGAGGTAGCTAAATAAATGGTAGTTTGACTAAGAATTATTTCACATTCAGGATAGCCAATCATTTGGACTGCTTGAAAGCAATTGGTAGCCATTACCAAGGCTGTGGGGTTTGCCAATCCAATATCTTCTGATGCTGAAATAAGTAACCTTCGAGCAATAAATTTAGGGTCTTCTCCACCTTCAATCATTCTTGCTAACCAATAAACAGCTGCATTAGGGTCTGAACCTCTTATGGATTTAATGAAAGCAGAAATTATGTCATAATGCTGCTCACCACCTTTATCGTATCTAGAAAGGTTTTCTTGTACAATGTGTAATACCTTTTTATTGGTGATGGTTATTTTAGAACTTTTTTCCGCCTCCACTACAATGTCTAATGCGTTGTAAAGTTTTCTTGCATCGCCTCCTGATATTTTCAATAAGGCATCAGTTTCTTTTAATTCAATGTTTTTTGATTTGAGTTGCTCATCTTTTTTTATTGCATCATTTAATAAACCAATTAACTCCTTTTCTTTCAAGGGCTCTAAAACATATACTTGACAACGTGAAAGCAAAGCAGAAATAACTTCGAAAGAAGGATTTTCAGTAGTTGCCCCAATTAAAGTAAATACCCCTTGTTCAACTGCACCTAATAATGAGTCTTGTTGAGATTTACTGAATCTGTGTATTTCATCAATAAATAGAATTGGTCTTCCTGAATTAAAAAATGTTTGTTTTTTGGCGTTTTCAATTACTTCTCTTACATCCTTAACTCCTGATGAAATGGCACTTAGCGTATAAAATGGAAGTTTAATGGTATTTGCAATCACACGTGCTAACGATGTTTTTCCAACTCCGGGCGGACCCCAAAAAATCATGCTTGGCACAAAACCATCATCAATTGCCTTTCGCAAAAAGCTGCCTTTACCAACTAATTTGGTTTGACCTACATATTCGTCGAGGGTTTTCGGACGCATTCTTTCTGCTAAAGGAATTTGATTTTGCATGGGTTCAAAAATATGGATTGCTACATTTGTGAAGAATCAAAAACAAAAAGTATGAATCAAGAAGTTGCCGGATTAGCTCCGGAAGGCATTTGGAAAAACTTTGAATTACTTAACGAAGTACCAAGACCTTCAAAAAAAGAAGAAAAAGTAATCCAATTTATGTTGGATTTTGGAAATAGCTTAGGACTTGAAACAATTAGAGATGAGGCAGGTAATGTATTGATTAAAAAGCCTGCTACACCCGGAATGGAGAACCGAAAAACTGTTGTGTTACAGAGTCATTTAGATATGGTTCACCAAAAAAACTCTGACAAGGTTTTTGATTTTGATAAGGATGGAATTCAATCGTTAATTGATGATGAATGGGTTACAGCAGATGGAACAACTTTAGGCGCAGACAACGGCATGGCTGTAGCGGCTACCATGGCTGTTTTAGAGTCAACTAATATACAACACCCTGCTATTGAAGCCTTATTTACCATTGATGAAGAAACAGGGATGACCGGAGCTTTTGCCTTACAACCGGGATGGTTAAAAGGCGAAATTTTGCTGAATATGGATTATGAGGATGAAGGTGAATTGTGTATTGGGTGCGCAGGTGGAATTGATACTAATGTGAAAATTCCTATCAGCAGATCGGCAGCAGATTCAGGAGAAGTTGGCCTAAAATTCAGTCTAACAGGTTTAAAAGGTGGTCATTCGGGTGTCGAAATCCATTTACAAAGAGGAAACTCAAACAAAATATTATTCAGTTTAATCAACCATTTAGGAAAAGAGTTTGGATTTAAACTTTCTGCTTTTGATGGGGGAAGTTTGAGAAATGCAATACCAAGGGAGGCGTTTGCAGAAGGTTATTTAGCATCTAATAAGCTTGGTAAAGTTAAAGCTTTTGTTGATGAATTTTATGCTACCATTAAGGGTGAGTTAGCCAAAACCGACCCAAATGTTAAGTTATCAATAGAAGGCGCAGAGCTAACAGAAAACCCACTTGATGCAGACTCACAAATGAGGTTGGTGAATGCGGTTTGCGCGTTTCCTAACGGAGTTTACAAATGGAGTAACGATTTTGAAAATTTAGTTGAAACTTCTACCAATATTGCTAGAGTAAAGTCTGAATCTAATGAAGTATTAATTCAATGTTTAACAAGAAGCAGTTTAGAGTCAGGAAAAATGGATTTAGCCGAATCTTTGCAGGCTTTATTTGAGTTGGCAGGAGGGAAGGTAGAACATCAAGGCTCTTATCCCGGATGGAATCCTAATCCAAAATCTGAAATACTTGAATTAGCTAGAAATAAATACAATGATCTTTTTGGAAAACTACCTGAAGTAAAAGCTATACATGCGGGTTTAGAGTGTGGCATTATCATGAGTTCTCAAACTCAACTTGATTCAGTTTCTTTTGGCCCAACAATTAGGAACCCTCATTCTCCTGATGAGATGGTTAATATTGAAACTGTACAGAAGTTTTGGAAATACCTTTTAGCATTGCTTGAAGGAACTCCTGAAAAGTAATTTTAAAACATAAAAAAAGCGGCCTTGAGCCGCTTTTTTTATTTCATTTTGATTTTTTATTGAGCCACTAACTCTACCTTGAGTTTAAAATCGTCATAAATGGTTTTGTCTCCCAAATCATCGAAAAATGAGCCCGATCCATACCTTACATCGTATTTACTTCTGTCTATAACTAACTCTGCGGAAGCTATGGCTTCTTTACCTGAAGTTTTTACAATTGCATCAAACTCAACTCTATTTGTATTTCCTTTAATGGTAAGGTTTGCTCCAACTTTATAAGTTCCTTCACCTGTTGTTTTTACATCTGTAATGGTAATTGTTGCAGTTTCGAATTTTTCTACACTGAAAAAATCATCAGATTTTAGGTGGTTTTCAAGTTTTCCTTTCCACTCCCCTTGTAAGTCTAATACCGTAATTGTATTCATATCTACAACAATTTCTCCTCCAACTAATTTCCCATCGGCTAACGTAAATGAACCTTCAGATACAGTAACGGTGCCGTTATGAGTTCCGGTTACCTTTTCTGCAAACCATTGTACTTTAGACTTTTCAGAATTTACCTGATAAGTTTTCTCGGCAGGTGGATTTCCTGCAGAAAGGGTAGAGGCAGCAAAGGCCAAAGAGAAGAATGTTAAAATTGATTTTTTTATGATTTAAAATTTTAGTCAAATATATATACTTAAACAATAGTTGTTAGCACAACCTTTTATTTATTCTTAATTTTTCTTAATCGCTTCAATGGCCAACCTTACAGAGCCAAACTTATCTAAGTAGAGTTTAGCATCTTCATCTGTTACGTTTGTGGCAGCTTTTACCAAATTTACTCCACGTGCAACTAACTTATTATTAGCCATTTGCATGTCAATCATTTTGTTATCTAAAACACGGCCAAGCTTTACCATAACCGATGTAGTTAGCATATTTAATACTAATTTTTGGGCTGTACCTGCTTTCATACGGGTGCTACCGGTAACAAATTCAGGGCCAACAATTACTTCTACGGGAAAATTTGAATTTTGTGCCACAGGTGAGTTATTATTACAAGTAATGCAACCGGTTTTTATACCTACTTCATTACATTTTTGTAATGCTCCAACAACATAAGGGGTGGAGCCACTTGCTGCAATACCTACTACAACATCTTTGTGATTTACTTGATGTTTTTCTAAATCTTTCCAACCTCCTGTTTCATCATCTTCAGCAAATTCCACAGCTTTTCTTATAGCGCCATCGCCACCTGCAATTAAACCAATAACCAAACCATGTGGCACACCATAAGTAGGAGGGCACTCCGAGGCATCTACAATTCCTAACCTTCCACTTGTTCCCGCACCTAAGTAAAATAGTCTGCCTCCGGCTTCCATTTGGTCTACAACTACATCAACTAACTTTTGTATTTGAGGAATTGCTTTTTCAACTGCATTTGGAACAGTTTTGTCTTCTTTATTGATGTTTTGAAGTAATTCTAAAGTGGTCATTTTTTCTAAATGACGATAATTAGAATCTCTTTCGGTAGTTTTTTCCATTTAGAATTCTTTCCTGTAATTTCTAATATTTCTATTGAAGTAATACCCTACTTTTAAATCTAAGCAAAAGGAATCTAAACGTGGCTTAACCCAACCTGTAGCTGCAGATGAAGGATCAATGGCATCATTAATTTGCCTACGGTAATACGGCTCAACGGCAATTACCATTTTTGAGGCTACATACTTACAAAATCCTATACCTAAATTCCAACCTAAATAAACTTTGCTAAATATATCAAACGGTTGCCTTTGGTCTGATGCATCCTTAAATAATGGATCCTGAAGCTCTTTATCTCCATTTATTCTTCTTCCAATAAAAGAATCATTGACTAAATAGCCTCCTGTCAAACCTGCATTTACAATAAAGTCTAGCTTTTCGGTAAGTTTAAAATGACCATTAAAGTTAAATGGTACACCTATGTATCTAGCTGAAATTAAAATATTACCTGCGGTTTCGAGCCCTGAATTTGCATAAACAGGTCTTGTGCTAAAACCTTTGTTTAAAAACATAGCGCCGGTTGAAAAACTAAAGTCGGGAGCAAGGAAGTATTTGTACTCAACTCCAACATTGTATGATAGTTTATAATCAAAAATATCGGGAGCTGCTCTATCGTTATAGGTTTCTAATGAAGGGCT
>JAAZVO010000310.1 GCA_018623405.1 Crocinitomicaceae bacterium | reverse complement strand
TATTAGGTAAATACCCTTAGGCAGCATTTGGTTAAATTCCATAATTATCATGCTGTAATCGCCTCTATCAATCATGGTAATATCAGAAATATATTCTCTTCCTAAAAGGTCATTTACAAAGAAATTAACTTCTTGATTTTCTGAAATAGGTAATTCTATTGTTACGGTATTTCCCCTTAATGGGTTAGGGTATAACTTTACTTCTTGAAGGTTAAGTTCTTTATTTTCTACAACTACTCCAACAGCATCATAAGTAGTCGTTATTAATTTCTGAGGCGGTTATCCAAAGCAACTCAACAAAATTATTTTCGGTAAGGTTTGCCCCCAAAGCAACTAAATCTACAGGAAGGGGTGCTGCAGGAACAATAGGAAAATTTACACCTCCTGATGACACATTTTCTGGAGGAGTCACACCTCCAGCCCAAATGTTATCATCATCATAATCACCATGGGCAATAGTGGTAAATGTTTGGGCATTTATTAAGAATGAAGAAAACATAAACAATAAAACTAACTTTAATTTCATCGTATAATTTTACGCATACACCCTTAACTGAATTATTAAATTCGATGAAAACAGTAACAATAGCGATTAACGGAAGAATATAAGAAAGGTTTTACTTTGGTTAATTAAAAGAAATTGATTTTAGGATTGCTTCTAATTCTCTTAAATACTCTCTTTTATCAAATTGGGGAGCATAAACAAAACCAATTAGGTGCACAAGTTTATCTCTCCTAGGGTGTACAAGCGTGTAGCAGATGTATGGCCCACCCATAAAATTGTTTTCCATTTTCCAAAGCCCACGAGCTTCTTTACAAAAAACACCTGCGAGTTCAATCTCGTTGAATACCGGGGGAACAAATTCATAATCTGAAGTAATGTAGGAGCCTTCACTAGGACCGGGAATTTTACTGAAAATAGAATCTCTTAAAGAGTTAAGAATTGAGTCTAAAAATTGGGTTCTGTTAGTGTAGTTGGTTTCACAAATAATTAGGTTTTGGTCAATTTGGTGTTGATACCCTCCAACGGGTCGTTCTCTCATTAACCTAACCCAAGCAAAGTCTTGCTCATTAACCCTAACCTCGCAGTCTTTTTGCAAAACCGGACCGTATCCGAACCGGTCAAGTAGCTTTTTTTCTTCTTCTTTTTGCCCCTGTTTTTTATTTCTGGCTATTAATCGGTTTAGCTCTGCCCTATCAAATAATGATACGATTCCTGAAGCGTTTTTTTCAATTATTTCAATAACCTCTAAGGAGTTTAAGGCTTTTACTTCTACCATCATTTGACCCCGGGCGTAATGATTTTTTTTAAAAATTAAACCCGCTTTTGAAACCGTGTCATCAACAGTTACCTTAAATATATTTCTATGTGTATTTAACACTCGGTTAAAGCTGTTGGGGTTTACCTGTATTACTTTGTAAAGAGGTTCATCTTGTGGTAACCCATATTGCGGCGCTTCAAGGGTGTTAGCTATGGGTTTTTGAAGGCTACTTTCATATAAACTTTTAGGACACACTACAATTAGCTCACCAACCTGACCGCTGTAGCCAGGTAAATAGGCTTCATTACTTTTAGTAGTACATCCGTAAAATATGAAAGAGAAAATTGTTAGCGTTAAGAAAAAGTGAGGGAGTTTTGTCATCCGGCTTTTCCAATTACAATTTTATCACCGGGCTTTAAGCTGCTAGAGTTTAGGTTCTTGTTCAGCTCTTTTAACTCATCTAAGCTTACGCCTTTTTCATTTGCAATATCCCACAAAGTATCACCCTTTTGTATTTCATAATACAAGAAAGATTGTGTGTCCTCTTTCTTTTCTTCTTCCTGTGTTTGTTGTGCAACTTCTGGTTTTTCAGGTAAATAAACCTTTTCGGTTTTGTAGATTACCAAAAGTTTTCCGGGGTGAATAGTGGTTGATCTTAAATTGTTCCACTCCATTAAACTTCGGGTAGAAACATTGTATTTGTTGGCTATATAACCAAGGTATTGACCTGAGCTAACTCGGTGATAAACCTCTTTTTCTTCCCAAACGTATTTTCGCCCGGTAGCATCAGTATAAGCCAACGGTTCGTTGTAGTCGTAGATAATATCTTCATTTAGCACAAACAGTCCCACTTTTTCTTTTGGTAACCTTAATACATGCTCTTTGCTATTATACGGAATTAGGTCTTTTTTGAATGAGGGGTTTAAAAACCTAAGCTCATCCATGGTTAAATCTAACGCTGAGGCAATTTGCTCAAATTTTAATTTTCGACTAATTCTTAGCGTATCAAACTCAAAGTAGGTAAACTCAGGTCGTTTAGGATAAAGGTTGTGCTCGGCGCTGTAATTCATCATATAATTAACAGCAATAAATGCGGGAACATACCCACGCGTTTCTCTAGGTAAAAAGGGGTAAATCTTCCAATAATCTCTTTGGTAGCCAGACCTTCGGATGGCTTTGTTAACATTACCAGGTCCACAATTATATGCGGCAAGCACAATAGTCCAATCTTCATAAATCCGGTATAAAGATTTTAAGTATTGACAAGCGGCATAGGTTGATTTTATAGGGTCCATTCTGTCATCCTCATAAGAAGAAACATTCAGCCCATTTAATTTTCCTGTGCTATACATAAATTGCCAAAGGCCTGTTGCGCCAGCTCTAGACCTTGCTTTTGGGTTTAAGGCAGACTCCACAATGGCTAAATATTTAAATTCCATAGGCATTTCTTCCTCATCTAGTATTTGCTCTATTAATGGAAAATAAACAGCCGAAAGGCCTAATACTTTTTCAGAAAGTTCTCTTCTTTTGATGACATATAGCTTAATGAAAGCTTCTACTCTATCATTATAGGTTAAATCAAAAGGAGTGTTTCCATCTAACAATCGAAGGCGTTGTTCCATTTCTTCAGAAGAAAACCTTGGAACAGAATCAAGGGGATAGTTGTAGCTATTTAATGATACGGAGTCGAAAACAAAACCCATAAATGTGTTGCAATGCAACATCCAAAGACTATCTAAAGCTTTTAATTCAGGATAGTCTTTATTAAGCACCAAACTTTCTTTTGCAGAAGTTGAGGTATCGGTTTGACCAAAGCTTAAAATGGAAATGAATGTAAAAATTATGACAAAGTATCGCATATTACAAAAAAAGCGGTAAG
>JAAZVO010000309.1 GCA_018623405.1 Crocinitomicaceae bacterium | reverse complement strand
TCATACCTGATGTACAAAACACCCCAACCGGCATCTACTACATAACCTGCGATAAGCATTCCCAACAACAGCTTCATCGGTTGCTTTTCCATGCAATAACGGTCAGAGTAAGCTCCGGGATCTCCCTCATCTGCATTACAAACAATAAAGCGTTTATCGGCCTCGGTATTTTTAGCACTTTCTAGTTTAAATCCGATAGGAAAGCCCGCTCCTCCTCTACCTCTAAGCCCTGATGTTTTGATTTCATCTAGGGCTTTTTCTCGGCCAAGTTTGAAAAGGTTATTTAAGGCGACTTTTACTTCACTTAAAGTAAGGTCTTTACTCGTTAAAATTTGAGGACCTATATGTCCTACTTCATAAGCATCTTCATTAGGTTCATTCTTTCCAATAAGATTTTCAAGGTTTTCAATGGCGTTTCCTGAGTAGTTGTTTCCATTGTAATGAAACGAGCTGTTTTCATGGCAACGACCTAAACAACAGATGTGACCAATCTCTTCTTCTTTGAAATTGGCTTTTAATTTATTGATTACTTTATCTTGGGTTCCGGCGGTCATGCAAGAACTGCCGTTGCAGTAATATACTTTTTTGCCTTTGTTCTCTTTTTTCAGAAAATCATAGAAACTTGCTGCGCCATAAGTGTTGGCTTTGCCCATTAAAAAATCTTCAGCTAAACGACGAAGATCTTTAGGGTGTGGTGTTCCCTCGTTTGATTCTGCTGAATTTCCTAATAATTCGTATAGGTTATGTTGAAGTCCTTTCTTGCCTGAAAGATTGCCTAAATTTTTTGACATGTGGGTTTTGGTTTTGAAGGCACAATTTAAAAAAAATCTAATTCCACTAATCCTGTCAACAAAATATTACCCTAATAAATTAAGAGCTTTTGGGTTTGAACTTGCCCATCGAAGTCCGTCAAACTAAAAAAGTAAATTCCCTCGGTTAATGATGAAATATCAATTTTATTTTGAGGATAATTCACACTTAAAACTTGCTTTCCGCTTAGGTCATAAATCAAACATTGTTTGTAGATATTTTCACCCACCGAAACCCAATCTGAAGCTGGGTTAGGATATAAAAATGTATTTGATATTGATTGGTGATTTGTTACCCCAACAGGTTCTTACGAAAACTTGGGCATTTCGGCTTCAATAACATCAATAAGTAAATTTTGGATAATGTTTATTTGAGTAGCCTTATTTTGCTCATTTACATTTAAAACAAGGGCATATTTTTGATCTTCAGAATAATTCATTGTGCTATTTTGATGGGTTGTTCCGCCATGTCCATGATATGTTTTCCCTTTAAATCGCATATAAAAATATCCAAGGCCATAATTGGTAGTATTTCCATTAACAACTACCCTAGTTAACATATCAGCAAGCGATGTTGAATCTAAAACTTTTCCGGAGTAAAGCATAAAAGCCCATTCTGCCAAATCTGCCGGAGTGGCCAAAATTGCACCTGCTGCCCAAGCAGCACTTAAAAAAGAACCGAATTTAATTCCTAAATAAACTCCATTTGCCAACCAGCTACCCGCTTTTGGTTCGTTATAGGATTCATATACATCTAAATATGTGTTTTGCAATCCCAATGGGGTTAGCAATCTATCTCTTAATGACTCATGAAAAGGTTTACCATCAACAGCTTCAATTATTAACCCTGCGATAACGTATCCTGTATTACAATAGCTCCAAGAACTTCCAACGGGAAAAAGTGGTTCATCCATGAAATTAAAAAGCGAATCTGGAGGAATAACTATAGTTGGATTGTTTTGGTTGCAAACCTAGGATGTGTAGTATAATCATATATGCCTGAGGTGTGGTTAAGTACTTGCCTTATTGAAATTCCGCTAGGTACATGAGGTAGCTTATTGATGTATTGGTAAATAGTATCTTCTAAACTTAAAAGCCCTTCTTCTTGCCTTTGAAGCAATATAGCAGCAACAAATATTTTTGTGTTGCTTCCCATCTCCATTAAATGGTCTGTAGTTAAAGGTCCCGTATTGCCTAATTGACCTTCGGCAGACTCCCAAATGCTACCATCAGGAAAATAAACAGCTGCCGAAATTCTTTTTACATTTTGTTGTTGTTTTAATAGGGCAAGTCGTTTAGTTAGCGTATCAGAAAGGTTTTCTGATAATGTTTGGCAAATTGCAATTTCGGGAAAGGCTAAACCTACAATTATTAACATTAATTTTTTTATGCAATAAATTTACCTATCTCTTATTACGATAAAAAATATTTTTAAATCCGAAGATAAATGAATGATTATTTGAAATTGGCACAAATTTTGAAAAATTAGCATCGTTTTTTTTTAGAGAAAATTAATATTCTCAATATTAAAACTTCAATTCTTTAAATATATTTACAAAATCTTAAACTACTCATTATGAAAAGATTAATACTTATTTTTATTACATTTATTAGTATTCAAACATTTGCCCAGAGCTACTCAAACATTACTGTGTTTTCTGAGGATGGAAAACCGTTTTATTTAATGTTAAATGGAATTAAGCAAAATGAAAAAGCTCAAACCAACATTAAGGTAGAGGGGCTAACGCTGCCTCAATACCAAGCCCAAATAGTTTTTGAAGACCAATCAATTCCTGCTATCAGCAAAAACTTAGCAGCAAAAGATGTGGATGGAAACTTTGCTGAAGTAGCTTATAGAATTAAGCAAAACAAAAAGGGAGAATATAAATTAAGGGTGTTTACGTTTACTCCAATGGATCAATTACCTCCTGTATTACCGGGAATGGAGGTTGTTCAATTTTCATCTACTCCTGTAGAGGAAACCAAAACGGAAACAGTTACCACAACTGTTACTACTACTGCAGGAGGAAATACAGGTGGAACCGGAGAAAATGTATCTATGGGAATGAATGTTAATGGCATGAATGTGAGCATGAATGTTAATGTGAATGATGCCCAGATGTCTTCTTCCCAAACTACCACTACCACAACGTCAACTACAACCTCCTCTTCATCATCTGCCGGAATACAAACTATACCAGATGATGGATGCAATGGCGCATCTATGTCACCTTCTGAGTTTACAAGTCCAAAAGGCAGTATAAACAGTAAAACGTTTGAAGACAGCAAGCTTTCAATTGCCAAACAAATTACTAAGGCAAATTGTCTTTCTGC
>JAAZVO010000066.1 GCA_018623405.1 Crocinitomicaceae bacterium | reverse complement strand
CCTTTATATTTTCTAATAAACCACTCTATGCTAAATAGCGCCAAAACCAAAAAGAAAATCCATCGTAAATTAATTAGCTCAAAAAATTGTTCTTGGTTAAAAATTACCGGCTTTGCGTTATCATTTGCCTTTAAGTCTTTAAACAACTCACCTAAAGTATTTGAGGTGTAAAATTCACCTCCCGTATTTTGGGCAATGTTGGCCAATAAATTAAAATCTGCTCGGGTATTGTTTTTTTCCAAATCGAGCGACTTAACAGTAAATGTTCCCGATTTAGTGAATTTTTCATTTCCTAATTCCGCTGTAGCTTGATAGGTGTAATTTCCGGGGAGATACATACCTGCATCTAACACATATTTACTTTCGCTTTTGAAGAATTTATATGGGTATTCAATACCCGAAGAATCTTTAATATTTAAACTGATTTCGCCACTTGTGGTTAAGGTGTAGGTTTCGTCATACAGCTCTGCTTCTACTGTTAACCTTTCGTTTTCGAAAATAGAATTATCGATAATTAACTTGAACCGACTTTTATCCTCTTTAAGGGCTAAAAACTGTGTAACTTTTTGAATAAATTCATCAAACGCTTTGTGGCTTCCTGTTTCTTTAAAACAAAAAACCCTCCATCTCCAAATACCTTCGCCTGTAAAATAGCCTACTTTTTTGCCCGATATTTCTTCAAATCCTAATAAAGGATGCTCTGTTACCACAGGACCTATTTTTTGAAATAATAAAGGTTGTAAGGCATTACTCGTTTTATATTCTCCAAAAGGAGAGATTAATGGAGGAAACCTAGAGATTAGATTTGTAAACTGTTCATTAAGGCTAAACTGCTGAAAATTTTGGTTCAAACTTGCAAACACCTCTTGTTTAGCGCCTTTGTTACCCAATATTTTTACTCCAGAATAAAGGCTATTTTGAAAGTTTAAATTGGCTGCTCCTCCTAAAATAGTTAAGGTTGGAACATTTAACGCCTGTATTTCCTTTGCCCAACGTTGGGTATTTGATTTACCAGGAACCTGATGAAAAATAATTAGGTTGTATTCCTCCCAAATAACAGGATTTACAAAATCTTTTGCTAACCTAACCTCAACCTTATTTCCTTGATTTTTTTCGAGAGCAGAACGTATGGCTGCAACATCAGGGTGTGGAGCGTCTGCTAGCATTAAGATCCGCTGACTGGCATCTATTACATCAATAAAAAATGAGCCTGAATTATTGCCGAAATTTTGCTCGCCTTCTACTCCGCTTAATTTAATGGTATATTGATGTAATCCCTTTTCTTTAGCTGGTAATGTGAAAATGTGCTTTTGGAAATATCTGGAATTATCAAAAGTTAAATTTTTTGATTGAAGCTTTTCTCCATCTTTAAATATGGAAACCTTTGATGATTTACCTGATAAAAAATCAGCACCAAAAGCAACTTCCACCAAAAAATCGTTACCCAAATAAGCAATTTGGTTATTTCTAATTTGCTGTAGGTATAAATCTTTTTGAATTGAGGTATCTCCTACACCAACTGTGTAAAACGGAGCTTTTAAATCATCGAAAAGCCTATTTGCATTTGCACCTCTGTTAAAAATACCATCAGAAACTAAAACCACTCCGGCTAGGTTCCTATTGGTGTAGTTGGCCTTTAGGTCATTCTTTAGATTAGAAGGGTTAGAAATTTTAAATGAAAAGTTTAAATCATTTTCCCTATCCACCTGATCGCCAAACCTATAAATATCTACATCATACGTTTCTTGAAGTTGCGTTAGTTCATTTTCGAATTGTAACTTTAAGTTCTTAAGTAATGAAGAATCGCTTTTTATTGCAACACTTTCAGAGTTATCAAAAGCAATTGCCAATAACGGTTTTTCTACATCACTAGTTATGGCTTTAAGAAATGGGTTTAGCAATAAAAAGAAAATGATTATGAGTCCTAACGAACGCAATGCCGCGAGCGCTAGCTTTAAACTTCTAGAAAAGTCTTGTAGTCTTTTATCACTACGATAAAACAGAAAAGAAAGGGCAGCCCAAAAGCTGCCACCTATAATAAATACCCACCAAGGATAGTCTAAATATACCTGCATGCAGAGGTTTAGGTTAACATTCCTCCATCTACATTAATTACCTGACCGGTGATATAAGCCGATAAGTCTGAAGCTAAAAACAAGGCCAAGTTTGCAACATCTTCGGGGCTTCCACCTCTTTTAAGGGGAATTGCATCTCTCCAGCCTTGAACAGTTTTCTCATCTAATTTTCCGGTCATTTCAGTTTCTATGAAACCAGGCGCAATAACATTTGAGCGGATGTTTCTAGAACCAAGTTCTAAAGCAACTGATTTCGAAAAACCAATTATTCCTGCTTTAGATGCTGCATAATTTGCCTGACCTGCGTTTCCTTTTACACCAACTACAGAGCTCATATGAATTAATGAACCGCTTCTTTGTTTTAACATGGTGCGCTGTACTGCTTTGGTTAAGTTGAAAACAGATTTTAAGTTGGTTTCAATTACTTCATCCCATGCTTCCTCGGTTAGCCTCATTAAAAGGTTATCGCGCGTTATACCGGCGTTGTTTACAACTACATCTACCCTTCCAAACTCTTCTACCACCTTATTTACAAGTGCTTCTGCATCTTCCATTTTGGCAGCGTTAGATTTTACCGGTAAAACCTTTGTTCCATTCTTACTAAGCTCATCAGCTAATGCTTTGGCTTTTTCATCAGAAGATAAATATGTAAATGCCAAATCAGCACCATTGGCAGCAAAGGTTTCTGCTATTCCCTTTCCTATTCCTCTTGAGGCCCCTGTTATTATGGCCACTTTTCCTTCAAGTAGTTTCATTTGAAAAATTTGGTCAAATATAGTATCAAATACCTGTAATGAAAAAGGCGGCTCGCTATCGCGAAACCGCCTTAAATAGAATAAGCCGCTAAGTCTCAATTGTTAACCCAAAACCCCGTATGAGACTCTACATTAAGAAGAACGTATTAAAACCCTTTGGGTTGTGCGGGGTATGTTAAATTATCTTAACGATTAACCACAAATGATTTAATCGCAGTGTTTTCATTCGAAGAAATTGAAATGAAATACAAGCCATTTGGCAAGTTGGTAACATCTAACTCTATGTTGTTTCCTGTATTTGTATTCATTACAAAATCTCTTACTTTTCCTGTTACATCTATTATTGAGATGTTTTCAGCACCATTAAAATTACCTGCAACGTTTATAAATTGAGTAGCAGGGTTTGGATAAACCTTCAACTCATCTGAAACAGAAATTTCAGTAGTAGATGTAATAACTCCTCTTGTTAACTCAAGATTGAACTCATTAGCTAATAAAGAGTCTCCACCACCTTTTACTTTTACTGTCCAAATTAGGTCAATGGCATTTCCGGGCTGTACGCCTGCCCCAACTAATACACTGTTAATGGTTGCAAAAACGAGTGTTAAAGAAGTATCAGCACCACTATTGTTTGATGGAACAGTTACAACCGGATTGCTGAAATCTCCACCTTGTACATCTAATAACCAAGTATAGTTTGCATTACCTGTGCTTGCACTATTCCAAATAACTTCAACTGTTTGGGTTGGATCACCTTGAATAGTTGCAGCAAAGCCATCAGGTGGAGTTAGTAAATCGAAATCGTTAATTACCGTTCCTCTAACAATGCCTAAAGAGAAATCGCCATTAAAGGCAAGGAAGGTATTTCCGCCACCTAAATCGGCTTCTACATCCCAAGTTAAGGAAGCACTTCCATTTAATGAAATACCATTAGCTGCTAATACTGCATCTACAGTAGCAAAGTCTAATATTAAACTTGTATCTGTACCTGTTGGTAACGAAACTATTGGTGTACCGCTAGCAAATAAAGTCCAAGTGTAAGTAGCGTTTGCTCCTGCAGAAGTCCAAGTAACATTAATTTCTTGGCTTCCTAAGCCCTGATTGGTATAGGTTGTTCCATCTGCCGGAGTTAACAAGTTAAATGGTTGAGCTAATCCGTTTCTATTTAAAGTAATATTAAATGGAGTTGAAGCAAATAAGGTGTCACCATTCGATGCAATTTGTTTGGGCTTTTCAAAAACTAATTTGCACCCTTACTTAAAGGTAACTGCAGGTTTTAATATTACTTATTGTTTCTTATCAATCGGCTTAGCCCTATTCCATGTAGAAACAATAACTTGGCTTGGATGGAGCTATTTAATTGTTGAAGTGATTTTAGTTTTATGCCTTGCTTATTTTGAGTGGAATTGGAAAACTATTCCCTAATCATATTGCTTTCTACCACCCTAGCATAAAGGTTTTCATATTGGGGCAGAATTTTATCTAAATGAAAATCGTGGGCACGAGCATTGGCATTTTTCCTGAAGTTCGCCAAGGTTTCATCTGATTTTAAAATAGTGTAAGCATTTTCTACCATATCGTCAATATCACCCACATTACTCAAAAAGCCTGAAATTCCATGCTCTACAACTTCGGGTAGCCCACCTGCATTGGTAGAAATAACAGGAACGTTAGAGGCCATTGCTTCCAAAGCTGCTAAACCAAAACTTTCAGTTTCAGAGGTTAACACAAATAAATCGGCTAAAGCTAAAATTTGGTCTATTCCCCTTAATTTTCCTAAGAACTCAGTATCGTTGCAAGTTCCTAATTTTCGGCATAACTGCTCAATATTTGGCCTTTCAGGGCCATCACCAACATAAATAAGTTTACAAGGAATACGCTCTCTTAATTTGGCAAATACATGGGCAACATCTCCTACCCTTTTTACGCGCCTAAAATTGGAAATATGAACCAATATACGTTCGCCATTTGGAGCATATTTTTTCTTAAGATTCTCTGCAGGTTTGGTGCTGTAATGTTCGGGATTAATAAAGTTAGGAATTACCTCTATATGCCTATTTACCGCAAAATGAGTTAAGGTTTCTTTTTTCAAGTCCTTAGAAACGGCAGTAACGGCATCACTCTCATTCATAGCAAAGGTAATTACCGGCTCAAACGATGAATCTTTACCAACCAAAGTAATGTCTGTACCATGCAACGTTGTGATAAATGGAATGTGAATACCTTCTGTTTTTAAAATCTGCTTGGCCATGTAAGCAGCAGATGCATGCGGAATGGCATAATGAACATGTAATAGATCTAAATTTTCGTGTTTTACTACATCTACCAACTTAGAAGTTAGTACCAATTCATAAGGTTTGTAATAAAAAAGTGGGTAATCTAAAATTCTTACCTCATGGTAAAAAATATTTTCACCGAACTCGTCTAACCTAATCGGAAGGCTGTAGGTAATAAAATGAATTTCGTGCCCTTTTTTGGCCAATGCCATACCTAATTCTGTTGCTACAACACCACTACCTCCGTAGGTTGGATAAAGTACAATTCCTATTTTCATTGGTTTTGGTTTAAAGCTGTTTCTGGTGATTGTTTGCTTTTGTTGATAGCATCAAAAATTACTTCCATAATATCGGTTCTAATTCCCATAGTAATTAGTTTTTTGTTTGAGGCACTAGGGTAAACCCTGTTTGACAAGAAAATATAAACCACTTGCTCTTGCGGGTCGGCCCAAGCCATAGTACCTGTAAATCCGGTATGCCCAAAGCTTTCGTAAGAAATACAATCGCAAGTGGGTCCTCCGTGTCCATCCCTCACAGGTTTATCGAACCCCGCTCCTCTCCTGTTGTCATCATCACAAAACTGACATTTGGTGTATTCCTTTACTAAATCTTCATCCAGGTACCTCTTACCACCGTAAACACCCCAATTTAGATATAGTTGCATTAGCTTGGCTAAATCATTAGCATTCGAAAATAAACCGGCATGACCTCCAACTCCTCCTTGCATGGCTGCTCCCGGATCGTGAACGTCTCCATGAATTTGTTGTTTTCTAAACATTAAGTCGTATTCGGTAGGTACAATATTGTTTAGGTCATATTTTAATCTCGGTAAATAGGTTGTTTTCATTCCTAGTGGCTTGTAAAACAAACTATCAGCAAATTCATTTAGGGGAAGTCCTGATTTATTTTCAATTACTTCCTTTAAGAAAAAATATCCTAAATCTGAATATTTGTAATCCTTCTTAGCCTCTAAAGGTGTTTTTAAAATAATCTTCAACAAACTATCAGGATAATCTTTGTGGATATATAATCCATCTGCCACGCGATATGGAAAGGTTTCTGAAGGAACAATAGAATAAACCTTATAACGAGGTTCTCCTCCAATTAGGGTTTCTTTATAAAATGGAATCCATGCTTTTAAGCCTGCTTGGTGGGCCAACATTTCTCGAATGTTCATTTCAGTGTAAGGCGTTTCTTCAACCCAATGGGGCAAATAATCGCACAATGCATGGTCTAAACTCACTTCTTGTTGGTTGTGCAACATCATAAAGCTTGGCAAGGTTGCAGCCACTTTTGTGATGGAGGCTATATCATAAAAATCTTCTAAATCAACATTTTTATTCTCTTCGTAGGTATGATACCCAAATGCTTTATGATAGATAACCTCCTGATTTTTAGCTACTAAAATCTGACAACCCGGATAAGCATTTTCTTTAATTCCCTTTTCAGCGATTGCATCAATCTTTGCGAAATCTTCGGTTTTTATTCCAAATTTTTCAGGATAGGAATAATTAAAGCGAATACCTCCATCGGTATTAATTCCATCACCATATTTAAAAAATTTTGATGCCGTTACAGGTAATTTTCCTGAAGTAGAAATACCTCCGAAAATAGCAGATGCAGCCGCCTCCTGCATAATTGGAATGTCTTGGTATGCCTGAATTAACCCATCTAAGTTGGTTAGCTCATCAAACAAAGAAAGCGCATAAGGACTACCAAAATTCACTACAATTACCTTCTTTTTTGCATTCAGGTATTTAATGAGGTTGATGGTTTGATTTGAAATGCCCCAATTTATTTCCCCAACATCTTTAGTATTATGAATTCCAATAATTACTGCGGGAGTTTGTTTGAGTTGTTTTGTGATAGCACTTTCTTCTTCAGCAGAAAAGTTTGAAGGCAATTGATAAGATTTTAAATCATCATATAGCTGCAATCTTTTTTGGAATGGCGTTACCTCTTTTGCTCCAATAGAAATACATGCAATTGAAGGATTCAAATCAATAATTGGAATTAAAGTATCTTTATTAATAACCATCGTAACAGACTTTTCAGCAAGTAGTTGCGCTGTTAATTTTAACTTGTTTTTATTTAACTCTTCATTGATTTTTTGGGTAGAAACTGGTTTGTAATTATTTAATCCAACCCAACTTTTTGCTTTTAAAATTTTCTCAACCCTAGCGGTAATTTCCTCTTCAGATATTAGTCCATCTTTTAAAGCCTTTTTAATTTTCTTTAAACCTTTAGCCACACTTTCAGGGAAAAGTAAAATGTCATTACCTGCAAGAAAGGCTTCCATATCAATATCCCCTTTTCTATTGCTTTCGCTAACACCTTTCATATTCAAGGCATCGGTGTAAATAAGTCCTTTAAATCCTAAATTGTCTCTTAAAATACCGTTTACCACAATGGGCGATAAAGTAGAAGCCATTTTTTCTTTCGGGTCTAAAGAAGAAACGTACAAGTGGGCTATCATTACTCCGCCTACCCCTTTATCAATCAATTTCTTAAAGGGATAAAACTCAATATTTTCTAGTCGTTTTTTTGGATGATCAATTACTGGTAAAGACAAATGCGAATCTGTGTCAGTATCGCCATGGCCCGGAAAATGTTTTGCCGTGGCAATAATTTGTTGACTTTGTAATCCTTTCATAATTTTTAAGGCTTTGCCTGCAACAAGCTCTTTACGCTCTCCAAACGACCTACTTTGAATAACAGGGTTTTCAGGGTTGGTATTAATATCCACCACAGGGGCAAGGTTTACATGAACACCAATTGATTTTAATTGAGCCCCTAATTCTGCGCCCATTTGATATAAAAGGGTATCATCTTGAATAGCACCAAGCGCCATTTGTTTAGGATACTCTACCGTATTTTCCAATCGCATTTTTAAGCCATATTCAGCATCTATGGCAATTAGCAAAGGCACTTTAGATTTAGATTGGTATAAATTGGTTAATTCAGCTTGCTTTGTGGGAGTACCTTGAAAGAATAAAACACCACCTATTCCGTAATTTTCAACAAGTTTTTCAATGTCTTCGGTATTGCTTGCCAACTCGTTAGAATAAGCAGCAACCATAAATAATTGTCCAATCTTCTCATCAAGTGTTAAGGAGTTTAAAGTACTATCAACCCAAGCTGTGTCGTAATTAACAAGGTATGGCGGGGGTTGGATAAAACCTTTGTCTTTTTTACCGGAGAAAAAGATTAAAAACAAGGCAAAAAAACCTATGATTTTGAGGAATCGCATTGGGGTAAAATTAAAAGTACAAAGCCATTGTTTTTTGAACAACACTTACACTTTTCAACAGGTGTTCTTTTGTTTTTATAATTTTTCAAAAATTAGCCCCTGCATAAAAATTAAATTTGCACCATGAGGTTTCCTTCTTTATTCAAAACTAAGCACCCAAGAGGCTTTAACTTTCAGCCTAGATATTACGATGAGCGAAAGGAAAGATTAGAGAAATTAAGACGTGCAGCCGAAAAAGAGGTGGAATTAGAGCAAAGTGAAAGAACATTAAAAAAGGGTGAACTGCAAAGTGCATGGAGAAAGAATCAAGTAAACTACCATCAAAAACGATCGAACACAAGAATTTTCTTGATTGCCGGAGTTTTAGCCGTTATTTTCTATCTATTGTTAAAGTAATTGGTGCATGGCAAATTTGATTAAACTCCTACCCGACCATGTGGCCAACCAAATTGCAGCCGGAGAGGTTATTCAAAGGCCGGGTTCAGTTGTAAAAGAACTACTCGAAAATGCTGTTGATTCAGGTGCTGATGATATTACAGTAAACATAAAAGATGCAGGCAAGTCGCTCATACAAATAATAGACAATGGTTGTGGCATGGGCGAGGCTGATGTTAGAATGAGCATTGAAAGGCATGCCACCTCTAAAATTGCCGATGCCCAAGATTTATTTTCCATAAAAACATTTGGCTTTAGAGGTGAAGCAATGGCAAGTATTGCGGCGGTTTCGCACATGGAAATAAAAACAAAACCTCATGACAAAGATGTAGGAACCATCTTGGTAGTTGAAGGTTCTAAAATCACAAAGCAAGAGCCCTGCTCAACTTCTTCAGGCACTTCAACATCGGTAAAAAACCTTTTCTACAACATTCCTGCAAGACGCAAGTTTTTAAAATCAGACAATGCCGAATTCAGAAATATTATAGATGAATTTCAGCGAATTGCATTACCCAACGTTAATATTTCATTTAAACTAGTACATAATAACAACGAGTTATTTCACCTCCCTAAAGGAAGCTTTAGGCAACGCGTGGTTGGGGTATTTGGCAAAAACATCAATCAGAAATTGGTGCCTGCTAAAGAAGAAACCTCCCTTGTAAACATAAATGGCTTTATTGGTAAGCCCGAAGCGGCTAAAAAAACCAGAGGAGAGCAATTTTTGTTTGTAAACAACCGATACATTAAGAGTAATTACTTTCACCATGCGGTTCAATTAGCCTACGAAAAGCTAATTCCTGAAGGTTACCATCCCTCCTATTTTTTAAAGCTTGATATAGATCCTGCTGTAATAGATGTAAACATTCATCCCACTAAAACTGAGGTAAAGTTTGAAGCTGAAAAAGACATTTTTGTTATTCTAAGAACTACCCTAAAAAAGGCATTGGGTCAGCATAATTTAGTACCCTCTTTAGATTTTTCGTCTGATGTTCAATTTTCAGCACCACCTAAAGACCGCAGTGATTTAGATACTCCGGGAGTTATTGTAAACCCCGATTTTAATCCATTTAAGCAAAAAGGCAATAATCAGCAGCCTAGATCGACTTCTATTTCAGGATGGGAAACGTTTTTTCCAAAATCTGAAGATATTAATCAGTTTAGTTTTGAGAATGACTTTTTTGAAAAAGGTGAAACACGAATTGGATCAAAAATTAATGCTGAATCTGAAATTACTGCAGAAGAAGAAAAATCATTCTTTCAAATACACAGAAAATTCATCCTCTCTCCTATTAAATCAGGGGTTATGGTAATTCATCAGCAAAGGGCACACGAACGAATTTTATTTGAAAAGTACCTACAAAACCTCGAGGAAGGAAAAAGCTATTCTCAACAGCAATTGTTTCCTGTAAATGTGGAATTTAGCAATTACGATTTTAATTTGTTGAAAGAGCTAAAAGAAGACTTAAAAATGTTAGGATTTGATATTGAGGAATTTGGCAAAAACACTTTTATTGTAAATGGTGTTCCTGCTGAGGTAAATGAAACTGATCCTAAACCTTTAATCGAAAGTGTGGTTGAACAATATAAAATCAACAGAGATAAATTAACCTTGGGTAAAAAAGAAAACCTAGCGGTATCATTGGCAAGAAATACCTCCATAAAAGTTGGTCGTAAACTAGCACAAGAAGAAATGGCTAATTTAATTGACGAGCTTTTTGGGTGTAGTTTACCTTACCATACCCCATCAGGTAAAACTGTTGTGCATACCATTACCACCAACGAATTAGAAAAAAGATTTGAATAGTCCATGAACTACATGAGAACAGGCGGTTTTTCGATGTTGCCCGAGGTTGTAAAAAACCTTTTGATAATAAATGTATTGGCCTTTATTGCAAGAGTTGTGTTTTCTGTAAACTTCGGTATAGACATCAACGATTATCTAGGGCTGCATTATTGGGAGTCTGAAAAGTTTAGACCTTACCAATTTGTAACTTACATGTTTATGCATGGCAACTTTGGACACCTGTTTTTTAACATGTTTGCCGTATGGATGTTTGGTAATGCCATTGAAAATGCATGGGGGCCAAAACGATTTTTGATTTTTTACATTTTTACCGGGTTTGGTGCTGCACTGCTACATTATGGCATCATTCATTTTGAAATTTCCGGTGATATCACCGCGATGGAGCAAATTGTAAACTATCCTAATTTTGAAAATATAGCTACTTTTGTATCGCAGCACCGTTTTGCGGTTAGCCAATATTATCCTGAAATATATCCTGCCTATCAAGAGTTTAAAGGAGCTTTTAGTGCCTTACAGGTGAACCCTGAAAATTATGAGGCATTAAATATCAGCGCAACCTTCTTTTCTAAATATTTAAATCATTTTAAAGACTTACCCAATGTAGTAGGTGCCTCCGGCTCTTTATTTGGAATTTTATTAGCTTTTGGTATGATGTTCCCAAATGCTCAACTTTTTATGTTGTTCATTCCTTTTCCTATAAAAGCAAAATATTTTGTGATAGGATACGGAGCTTTAGAGTTGTTTTCAGGTTTACAGAATAGTCCCGGTGACAATGTGGCACACTTTGCTCATTTGGGTGGAATGTTGTTTGGTTTTATTTTGATAAAATTTTGGCGTAAAAAAGGAATTTATTAATGGCAAATTTTCTTGTTGAAGACT
>JAAZVO010000308.1 GCA_018623405.1 Crocinitomicaceae bacterium | reverse complement strand
TACAGAAATTAATATGGCCCAAAGCAGGCTTACGTCAAAAAATCTGCCCCAAAAGGTATCTGCTTCAAAAATTATTTCATGGGCAATTTCTCGCCATGGGCGATTTAGGTCTAGGTGTTTATATTTTTTATGATTGCTCATTAATTATTCGGCTCACCTAACAAAACATACTGCAAAATATTGGCTCCCATCTGTAAAGCTTTTGTTCTAATGGCTTCGGAGTCTTTGTGCACCGATTGGTCTTCCCAACCATCACCAAGGTCGGCCTCAAAAGAATAAAAGCAAACCAATCTACCTTCGTAAATTAAACCAAAACCTTGTGCCGGTTTATTGTCATGCTCATGAATTTTTGGTAAACCGTTAGCAAAATCAAACGATTGATGGTAAATAGGGTGAGAAAATGGAAGCTCTACAAAATCTAACTCAGGAAAAACCTTTTTCATTTGTGGCCTCACAAATTGGTCGAGCCCATAATTATCGTCGATATGTAAAAAGCCTCCTGCAATAAGGTAACTCCTTAGGTTTAAAGCTTCCGCTTCGTTAAAAATAACATTACCGTGGCCGGTCATGTGAATATACGGGTAGTTGTTGATTTCTTCGCTTCCCACATCCACCACAGCTTGTTCAGGCGCAATTTCCATGTTCAACTGTTGGTTACAATATTTAACGAGGTTAGGTAAAGAAGTCTCTATGTTGGCATACCAATCGCCACCGCCATTATACTTCAACAGCCCAAGCTGAAAGCTGTCTTGTGCAAATAGGGTAGTGGAAAGCATCCCTAAAAAAAGGAAGGTTAATTTTTTTATCATCTGTTTTGAAATAACATACAAGCAAAAATACCTGCTGTTTCGGATCTTAATCGCGCCTCTCCAAAACTAATAGGTTTAAAATTATGGTGCAAGGCAAGTTGAATTTCTTCAGGTGAAAAATCACCTTCAGGTCCTATGGTAATTAAAGTTGAGTTGTTTTTTTGGGGGATGATGTTGAGGTAATTACCTTTTTCATCATCAAGACAGTGAGCTATGAATTTTTCATTTGAAGAAGTTGTTTTTACAAATTCAGAAAACCTAATCGGTTCAAAAATTTCAGGCATTACTGTTCTTTTACTTTGTTTAGTGGCAGCCAATATTATTTTATGTAACCTTTCTAATTTTAGGTTTTTCCTTTCACTTCTCGCCGAAAAAATTGGATAAATATTTTGTACACCTATTTCCGTAGCTTTTTCTAAAAACCACTCAAAACGTGAAATATTTTTGGTTGGAGCAATCGCTATAGAAGGGAGTATTAAATCCGCATCCCAACCTTTTTTGGGAGAAACATTTAAAAAACCTACCGATTTTTTTGAAACTTCAGATACAGATGTTAGGATAAAACTTCCTCTTCCATCAAAAACCTCTATTTCATCTCCTATATTAAGGCGTAGAACCTTAGCAGCATGCTGAGATTCTTCTTCGCTTAAAACGCCTGTTGATAGTTCTTCTTGAAAAAACCTATGCATTTAGCGAAAGTAATTTAATTGGAATTATGTATTAAAGAATGTCAAGTTCTCGATACGAGCCAAGTTATGGCTCTACTCGAACTTGTAGAAGTCAGATAATTCGTAGATAAAATTTAATATTAAAAAAAGTTATGTTTTCATTTTTTGCTACAAAATATATGGTTCATATCCATCTATTTTTTAATTGCCCTAAGCATTTCCCGTTTTCCGGGAGGTCCGGGAAGTCTTTCAACTAAAAAGCCTGCGGCTTGCATATTTCGCCTTACTTGACCTTTAGCGCAGTAGGTAACAAGCATGGCGTTTTCGTTCATGAGACCATACATTTTTTCGAAAATGCTAGTTTCCCACAACTCCGGTTGCTTGTTGGGGGCAAATGCATCAAAGTATATTAGGTCGAATTTTTTGTTTGTTTCAAAACTTTCAAAGGTGATTTCAACTTTTTGAAAAGTAAAGTTTTCATCAATTTCGTGCTCTTTTTCCCAAGTTAATTCATGTAGCTTTTCAAGCATCAGCGTGCCATTTTCATATATTCTTTGTTGGGGAAAATTAAGCTCCAACCAAATTTCTTGTGTTAAGGGAAATGCTTCTAATCCAATATACTTAATTGATTGGTTTTTGCTTCTTTCAAAAAAGGTTAGCCACGCATTTAAGCCTGTTCCAAAACCTAATTCTAGAATATTATTAGTTTTTTTTTCTATTGCCTGTAAGCCCATTTTTATGAATACGTGTAAACTCTCGTTTATTGCTCCATGAATGGAGTGGTACGTTTCATTAAGGTCTTCTCTGTAGAGTGTTTCAGACCCATCATGTGTATGCTTAAAAGTAAGTTTCAAGGTTGTTTACAAGCTATTATTAAATCATCAAAAAAAGGGAGAAAAAGTTTTTCAAGTTGCTCTTTTTTTTCTTCTAGAACTTTTTCGCCACCTAACATTTTAGATTGAAATTTGGCCCGATGAGATAAACCATATAATACCTTTCCAATGCCATTTATTGTTGCGTATTGCACCAAAATATCATTGGTTTCCATGTAATATAAAAACCTTTTTGATCGCTCCGGAAGCAGTGCAATATGTTTATTTAAAACCACATAAATATTTTTTGAGAAAGTACCCAATTCAACTTCGGAATATTTATTCCAATGCACCCCCAAAAAGTAATCGAAAAAAACATCGCAAACTACAGGGGTATATTTTTCGAAGTCTTCTCTAATTAGAGCCTTAGCGTCTTTGGTAAGCGTATGACTATCTGTAAACTCATCTATTTTTCTGTGTAATGCCACCCCTTCTTGTATTGTTTTTGGATACTTGGCCAAATCACTTCCCTTAAGAAAGTCGCCCATGTAATTGCCCAACAAAATATGCTCATTAGAGCCTGAAAGAAAAAAGTGGGCGAGGTAGTTCAAGTGGTTTGAAGTTTGAGGTTTGAGGTCTGCCTCCGCCAAGCTTCGGCAGATAAATTTGAGGTTTTAAGATTTTAATGAGGCAAAATCTCTACCTGTTGGTGCTTGAAAAATTTGAAGGTCAAACTCATTTGCAACTGCAAATAGATGGTCAAAAATATCACCTTGCAATTCCTCATAGTATTCCCACCTTTTATCAGTGCTAAAGCAATAAACTTCTAAAGGTAATCCGTGCTCGGTTGGTTGTAATTGTCTC
>JAAZVO010000307.1 GCA_018623405.1 Crocinitomicaceae bacterium | reverse complement strand
TTCGTAAACCCTTCTACCAATTACACAAACTTTTCTGTTTTCGTTTAAGTCGTTATGATTTAAAAACCTGCCGTGCGTAATATCTAAAGGGTCAACCTCAATAATTTCAGGATAATCTCCATAAACCGAAAAGGCCCCAGCATATTTTCCACGAATTACATTATTATCTGAGTTATATCCTCCTAATTGATTTCTAGGACATAGTAGGTCTATTCCTTCTACATTTTGATCGAGTGCTTTTACGTCTTCATTGTTGAAGTTATAATTTCTTCCCGGTGGTAAGCCTTTGTAGGGTTTGGTGGTGCGTTGGGTCCACACATAAAGAGCATTGGTGGCAAATGAGCCAAAGTCTTTTTTTGCACCGTTTTCAAGTCCTTTGCCGGAGCCCATCATTACTACAAGCATGAAAATACCCCAAAAAACACCGAAGGCAGTAAGAAAGGTTCTTACCTTGTTTTTTGCGAGTGCGCTCCATATTTCTTGCCAACGGTCTTGATCGAACATTACTCTTCTCTTAAAGCTTCAATAGGTCTAATACTTGCGGCCCGTGTTGCCGGGAATAATCCTGCACCAACACCTGCCAACACTAAAATTATGGTTGCCGAAATAGCAACTCCAAAATCTACTTCAGGGTTTTGAAAGTATTCTACCCCTTGAATATTATCTGCCATAAACTCTAACAAATAAACTCCTGCTATAAGGCCTAAGTAACCTGAAATAGAGGTAATAAAAATGGCTTCTAAAATTATTTGACCAATTATTGTTCGAGGGGTTGCCCCAATGGCTTTTCTTATGCCAATTTCTCTTGTTCGCTCTTTCACTACAATTAGCATAATGTTGCTTACACCTACAATTCCTGCTAAGATCGTTCCAATGCCAATAACCCAAACAAATAGTCTAATATTTTCAATTAGGCTCATGAAGCGTTCAAACGATTTTAGGTTATTTCGTACAAAAAGCGCTCTCTGGTCTTCGGGGTTAAAGTTGTGTACTGCTGCAAAATCTTCTCTTATTTGCTCTGCAATTTCTTCACTTTGCTCCACCGAAGCCTCGCCCACGGTAAACATAACTTGCTGCACAATATTTCTACCTCCGTTAAATACCAATTGGGCAGTAGTTATGGGAATGTACATTTGACGCAATTCACTTTCTGAGCCTTCATCAGTAAAAATTCCGATAACTTTAAATGGAATTCCAAATACATTAATGTATTCACCTAGCGCTTGTTTAGCTTTTGGAAATAGGTCTTTTTCCACCAATTCGCTAATTACAATAACTTTTTTATTCTCCTTGAGGTCAAAATCATTTAAGTATCGACCTTTTACCATAATGGTATTTTCAATATTTTGATGACCGGGATGTGTTCCTCTTACACTGTAATTTCCGTATTCTTTTCCACGGTTTACAGTTGCTCCCCATAAGGAGTACCTAGCTGCAAAATCATCTCCTCCGGGTACCAAGGTTTTTACTCTTTCTTGGTCATCATTAGTTAATTTAATTCTTCTGCCAGGTTTTAAACCTTTGTAGGGCATGGTGGTGTTTCCCGGATATACCCAAATACTATTTATTGCATCATCTTTAAATGCATTTTCTACTCCATTTCCAATTCCTTGGCCTGATCCCAATAAAATAATCAGCATAAAAATTCCCCAAGCCACACTAAAACCTGTGAGAAAGGTTCGCAATTTATTCTTGCGGATAGTGGTTAATATTTCTTCCCAATTATCTCTATCAAACATTGGTTGGGTTATAAATTTCTCCATCTTTTAGATGGATAACACGGTCGGTTTGGTCTGCAATGTCAGACTCATGGGTAACAATAATTACCGTAATTCCGGATTGATTTACTTCCTTGAAGATTTTCATCACCTCTTCAGATGTTTTAGAATCTAAAGCTCCGGTTGGCTCATCGGCCAAAATTACTTTTGGATTTGAAACTAAAGCTCTGGCAATGGCAATGCGCTGTTGTTGGCCGCCCGATAACTCACTTGGTAAATGTTCAGCTCTATCTGCCAAGCCCATTCTCTCTAAATATTCAAGAGCGGCTTTATTTCTTTTTTTCCTGTTTACTTTTTGATAATAAAGCGGAAGAGCTACATTTTCCATCGCATTTTTATATGCAATTAAATTAAAGCTTTGGAAAACAAACCCTAAGAATTTGTTTCTAAGTTGGGCTGCTTTGGTTTGGCTTAAGTTTTTTACCAAAACATTATTGAGGGAATAACTGCCTTGGTCGTAATCGTCTAAAATTCCTAAAATATTGAGTAGAGTAGATTTACCTGAACCCGAAGAACCCATAATAGAAACCATTTCTCCTTGCTCAATGGTAAGATCTATACCCTTTAATACATGCAACGGATTGTTACCTACTTTATAACTTTTATGGAGGTTTTCAATTTTTACCACGGGCGAAAAGTAATATATATTCGACCCGTAGCATTAACTTTTAAGTGAAGTGGTGATTTAGCATGGTGAAAGGTTAAAATTAACAAGTAGAATTAGGCTGCTACATTTTCTTTTCTCTTGGTAATTTGCATCCAAACTTCTTTTGCTTTGGGATGGCCTTTTTCTTTAGCGAAATAGAGGAATTTCCAAAATTCAGACTCTAAGCGCGCCATCTTAGCTAGTTGAGCAAGTTGATAGGCTTTTGATGCTGACTTTTCTCCATCAATGGCAATTTGAGCAAAAACCATTTCAGCTTTGCTAAATTGCTTCGCTCTTAGTAACGATTCCATGTAAATTCTTCCAAAAAAGAAATTAGGTGATTGAACATACATTTTCTCAGTAAATTGTGCCGCTAGCTTTGTTTTACCTAAACCTATTAACACTTTAACTTTAAGATATATAGCGGTTTTATCAGATGGTTGCTTTCTTAGGAAAAGGTTTAAGTCTTCAAGGGCTTCATCGAGTTTGGCAACTTTATTTAGCACAACCGCTCTAATGTAAAGTGCTTTATCCATTTCAGGGTTTTCATTAATTATTCTTGTGAGGATTTTCCAAGCTAAGAGGTTTTTATTTTGTTTGAAATAAACTAATCCTAATAATAATTGCATTTCAGCATTTTGAGGCTCAATTAATCGCCAAGTTGCTAGCAGCGTTTCTGCTTTGTTGAAGTTTTCATTTTCAATAGCCTCTACCGCATCATCTTGAAGG
>JAAZVO010000306.1 GCA_018623405.1 Crocinitomicaceae bacterium | reverse complement strand
CCAGAAACATGGAGAGTCCAACAGCCGATTTTGGCTTGGATATTCAAAAATTTGATATTCAAGAAACTTTTACCACCTTTAATACCGTTCAAAAATTAGCTCCTATTGCTGAGAGCGCTAAAGGCAAGTTCTCAACAAAAATGAGCTTCTCAACTTTGTTGCTACCAAACTTTGAGCCCGACCTAAATACCATTGATGGCGAAGGATTGTTGCAAACTCATTTAGTTACCATAGCGGGAACCAAAATGCTTAAAAAAGTAGGTGAGGTGATGAAAAATGATAAGTACACAAAAATGGAACTTAACGACACCAAAATCAAGTTTAAGTTTGAGGACGGAACCATTGTAACCGAACCTTTTGATTTAAAAATGGGCGGACAGAAAGTAACGGCATCAGGTACTTCTCATTTTGATGGTAAGATAGATTACTTATTGGCTACTCAAGTTCCTAAAACTGCCTTTGGTGCTGCAGCTACAAATACGTTAAATGGATTATTAGGACAGGTTAAAAGTAAAACCGGAGTTGATTTATCTGGCGCTTCAACAATTGATTTGGAATTAGTGGTGGGCGGAACAGTAACAGAACCAACCGTAAAACCTAGGGTAAGCGGAGTTATGGGAGAAGATGGTGCTAAAGGTGCTGTTGAGCAAGTAAAGGAAACTGTAAAACAAAAAGTAGAAGAAACCAAAGAGGACATCAACAAGAAAATAGCAGAAGAAAGAGCAAAGCTTATTAAGCAAGCTACGGAGCAGGGAGATAGGTTGGTTGCTGAAGCTGAAAAGCAAAAAGCTAATTTGGTAAAAACTGCTACCGAGCAGGCAGCAAACCTTAAAAAAGAAGCAGAAGCTCAGGCTGATAAACTAAAGAAAGATGCAGGAGCAAACCCTATAAAGAAGAAAGCTGCTGAATTAGCAGGAGATAAACTCATAAAAGAAGCTGATAAAAAAGGAGCTCAACTTATTGAAGAAGCCAATGCAAAAGGAGATGATTTGGTAAATAAAGCGAAGACTAAAAAGGCAGATCTAATTAAGCAAGCAGAAGAAAAAGAAATATCAATCTAATTTTTCTCCATGTTGACTTAGGTCTAGTCCTTTTATTTCTTGGTCCTCTCTTACACGCATTGGTAATATTAGGTCAACAAGTTTATACAGCAAATAACTTCCACCAAAGGTGAAAACTGCTGTTATCACTAAGGCTAGCAAATGGTATAAAAAGGTTTCATACTCCCCATTTACTAAACCAACTTCTTTGGCGAAAACGCCAGTTAAAATCATTCCTACAATCCCGCCAACTCCATGACTAGGAAATACATCTAAGGTATCGTCAACATTAGATTTTTGTTTTAAATGAATGGCAAAATTTGATATTAAAGCCGCCAAAAATCCTATTACCATAGATTGGCCAATATTTACAAATCCGGCTGCCGGTGTTATGGCAACTAGTCCTACCACAGCTCCAATACAAGCCTCAACAGCAGACATTTTTCTGCCCATCATTCGCTCGTAAAAAATCCATGTAATCATAGCTGTTGCAGAGGCAATATTGGTATTGGCAAAAGCCAAAACAGCATCTACATTTGCACCTAAAGCGCTACCGGCATTAAAACCAAACCACCCAAACCAAAGTAATCCGGTACCTAAAATCACAAAAGGAACATTGCTGTATTCGTGAATTTGCACTTTTCTTTTTCCGAGAAAAAATGCTCCTGCCAAGGCGGCAAACCCTGCCGACATATGAACTACTGTTCCACCGGCAAAATCAAGCACGCCCCAATTTCTAAATAACCCATTGGGGTGCCATGTCATATGAGCTAATGGACTATAAATAATAAGTGAAAAAAGAACCATAAAAAGAATGTAGGCCCTAAATCTTATTCGGCCTGCAAAGCTTCCTGTTATTAGTGCAGGAGTAATAATGGCAAACTTTAATTGAAAAAGGGCAAAAAGTAAAAATGGTACAGTGGAAGTATATTCAGGGTTTGGTTCTAAACCTACCCCATTAAAATTGAAATAGGTTATAGGGTTTCCAATAATGCCAAATAAACTTTCACCAAACGCCAAACTAAAACCTACAAAAACCCATAAAACGCTTATTACCCCTAGAGCAACAAAACTTTGCAACATGGTAGAAATAATGTTTTGTTTGCCAATCATACCTCCGTAGAAAAAGGATAAACCTGGGGTCATTAGCAAAACAAAGGCACTAGCTACAATCATCCATGCAGTGTCTCCAGAATCTATTTGTGAAATTAGCTCAGGGTAGTCTTTTGAATAAAACCAACCAATTAGTACAATTAATGTGAGAATAAAAAAGTTAACACGCTTTCCCATAACTTTAAAAATTTTTGGGATGCGTCTCTAAATTTAGTTGGTAATTCGGTGGGAAATACAATATTAGTTTATTTCTAAACAATTCAAAATTCATTAATATGAATTCATTTCTTTTGCGAAACATTTATCTTCATTGAGAAGCGCATTAATATATTTCTGTTTAATGTTTTTTGGTTCTGTAAGTTTTGCACAAAACCAAAAAGAATTATACGATAAATTTTGGAGTACAGTTGATTCAACACCTAAAGCTTCTATTAAATACATAGACTCATTAATTGCTATTTACCCTACCTACCGTTCTTTTGAAATGGGCGAAGCCTTTTTTGGAAAGGGTTATGCTCACTATGAAGCTAGTGAATATTAGGCTAGCACTGAAGCCTACCTTGAAGCTGTGCCAATTTTTAGAGCCATAAATGATACTTGCTACCTAAAACGAACCTATTTTAACCTTGGTTCTTCATTAAATATGTTAGGTGACTTTGTGAGTTCATCTTCCTATTATCTAAAGTATATGGAGATTGAGGGGTGCCCTGATTTAGATGAATCTGATGCTGCCCAATATTACAATTTAGCCTTACTTTTTAATGATATTAGTTTTTACATGGAGGCTAGGCAATATTACCAAATGGCTACTCAAACAGATTCTAGTGGTGAAAATATTGGGTTTATTGCATTATCTAGATTAAGGTCTTCTGTATGATGAGTTTTATGAGCAAAAGGCCCCTACAATTATTGATAAGTATAAAAAGGTAATTGAGAAAATAAAAACGATACCCTAAACGGATTTTTTATCCGATTTTATGGGTATGCCGATGTGGCTTCTTTTTATG
>JAAZVO010000305.1 GCA_018623405.1 Crocinitomicaceae bacterium | reverse complement strand
GGCTTTAGCAATAAAAGGAACAGTTCTAGATGCTCTAGGGTTGGCCTCTATAACGTGAACTTTTTCGTCTTTTATAGCGAATTGAATATTTATTAAACCAACTGTTTTTAAAGCAACTGCCACTTTATTGGTAATATCTTCTATTTGATGAATAACAAGATCTCCTAAATTATAAGGGGGCAAAACCGCATAAGAGTCTCCCGAGTGAATTCCTGCAGGCTCAATATGCTGCATAATTCCAATGATGTAAACATTTTCACCATCGCAAATCGCATCAGCTTCAGCTTCAATTGCACCCTCTAGGAAATGGTCTAACAGAATTTTATTTTCAGGCATTTCACGTAAAATATCAACTACATGATGTTCTAACTCATTTTCGTTGATTACAATTTTCATGCGCTGACCACCTAAAACGTAAGATGGGCGAACCAAAAGAGGAAACCCAAGTTCCTTTGCAAGGTCAAGGGCTTGTTCGGCACTTTCTACAACTCCAAATTTTGGATATGGAATATCATTCTCTTTCAAAAGGGTAGAAAAACTTCCTCTATCTTCAGCTAAATCTAAAGCTTCATAGGAAGTTCCAATTATTTTAATTCCGTACCGTTCAAGCTTTTCTGCAAGTTTTAATGCAGTTTGCCCTCCCAACTGCACAATTACACCTTCAGGCTTTTCGTGGAGAATGATATCATAAATATGTTCCCAAAAAACAGGTTCAAAATACAACTTATCAGCTGTATCAAAATCTGTAGAAACTGTTTCAGGGTTGCAGTTTATCATGATGGTTTCGTAACCACATTCTTTTGCTGCTAAAACACCGTGCACGCAACAATAATCAAACTCTATTCCTTGGCCAATTCTATTGGGTCCGGAGCCTAAAACAACAATTTTCTTTTTATTGGTTACAACACTTTCGTTTTCTTCTTCAAATGTTGAATAATAATACGGTGTTTCAGCCGGGAATTCAGCAGCACAAGTATCTACAAGTTTATAAACCCTTTTAATTCCTAAATCATTTCTCTTTGTATAAACCTCACTTTCTAAACATCTTAAAAGATGCGCAACCTGCCTATCTGCATAACCTTTCTGTTTTGCTTCGAAAAGCAAATCTTTTGAAATGGAATTAATATTCTCTTTTTCTATTCTTCTTTCAACTTTAATTAGGTCTTCTATTTGACGTAAAAACCATTCATCAATTCTTGTTTTCTCTTTAATGGTTTTAAATGGAATTCCAAGCTTAATAGCGTCATAAATCCTAAAAAGCCTATCCCAAGAGGGATGCTCTAACTTTCTTAAAATTTCATCCTGGTTGGTGAGTTCTTTTCCATCTGCACCTAATCCATTTCTTCTAGTTTCTAAAGATTGACATGCCTTTTGCAATGCCTCTTGAAAACACCTGCCGATACCCATTACCTCGCCAACTGATTTCATTTGAAGCCCTAACTCATCATTTGCTCCTTGAAACTTTTTGAAATCCCAACGTGGAATTTTCACAATTACATAATCTAGCGTTGGCTCAAAATAAGCTGAGGTGGTTTTTGTAATTTGATTGGGTAATTCATCTAAGGTATAACCAATTGCAAGCTTTGAGGCCACTTTAGCTATTGGATACCCTGTAGCTTTAGAAGCCAATGCTGATGAGCGAGAAACTCTTGGATTAATTTCTATAGCTACGATATCCTCTTCCTCATCAGGGCTAACGGCAAATTGAACATTACAACCTCCTGCAAAATCGCCTATGGAGCGCATCATTTTTATGGCCATATCGCGCATCCTTTGGTAAGTCTTATCGCTTAAGGTCATAGCGGGAGCTACGGTAATTGAGTCTCCGGTATGCACTCCCATAGGGTCAAAATTTTCTATAGAACAGATAATAATTACATTATCATTTTTATCTCTAAGCAGCTCTAATTCATATTCTTTCCACCCCAAAAGTGCTTTATCAATCATCACCTCGTGAATAGGGGAAGCATGCAAACCTCTGGTTAATGCCTGCTCAAACTCTTCTGCTGTATGAACAAAAGAAGCACCTGAACCTCCTAAAGTAAATGAAGGTCTTATACACAATGGAAAGCCTAATTCTTGAGCAATTTCTTTTCCTTTAAGAAAAGATTTGGCCGTATCTGAAGGTGCAGAACCAATACCAATATCGTCCATTAAAGCCCTAAATGCTTCCCTATTTTCGGTTATTTCTATAGCATCAATATCAACACCAACCATTTTTACTCCAAATTCCTCCCAAATGCCTTGGTTTTGGCACTCTATAGCAAGATTTAGTGCTGTTTGACCACCCATTGTGGGTAGCACGGCATCTATCTTATGTTTTTCTAGAATACTTATGATAGATTCAGGTTCTAAAGGCATCAAATAAATATTATCAGCCGTAACCTTATCAGTCATAATGGTTGCGGGATTGGAATTAATGAGTGTTACCTCAATTCCTTCTTCTCTTAAAGATCTTGCAGCTTGAGAGCCGGAGTAGTCAAATTCACAGGCTTGCCCTATTACAATTGGACCACTTCCAATGATCAAAATCGACTTTATGGAGGTGTCTTTTGGCATGTTTTTGAACGATTTTGGGGTACGAATGTAACCTATATGAACCTAAAAGAACGCCTATTTTATCAACATTTTGCACGATTTATTAATGCTATAAATAATTGATGAAATTCGCAGTTGAATATGGAGGTTAAAAAGCACATAAATTTTGATAATATTTCATTGGTTTATGCTGTATACGGGGAGGGCAATAAAACAATCATAACCTTGCATGGCTTTGGAAGAGACTATCAAGATTTCAAGTTTTTTGAAAACGAACTAAAAGGATACAAAGTTATTGGCATCAACCTGTTTTTTCATGGAGGTTCTATTTATCCAAAATCAAATATTCCTAAACAGCCTCTTTCTAAAGAAACTTGGTTTAAGTTATTTGAAACCTTATTGCAAAATGAAAAAATTAGCTCTTTTAATTTATTGAGTTACAGCATGGGTGGAAAATTTGCCTTTTGCCTTCTAGAAAGATTTTATTCAAGAATAAACAAAGCTGTTTTTTTAGCTCCTGACGGAATTGTAATTAACCCTTGGTATAAGCTAATGATAAATACCCAAACAGGTAAGGTTTTATCGAAATGGTTTGG
>JAAZVO010000304.1 GCA_018623405.1 Crocinitomicaceae bacterium | reverse complement strand
TTTAAAAATCATTTTTTGGAAATAAAAAAGGTGGAAAAACCAACAACTCTAAAAACACCGGCCGATCAAATCTACATAGATGAGCATAGTGTTATGCTCCCATTAAAATTGCGAACTTGGAAACAAGGAGATAAAATAATTCCGTTCGGAATGAAAGGACAAAAGTTAGTTAGTGATATTTTTATTGACCAAAAACTATCGGTCTTAGCAAAAGAAAATCAACTGGTATTAACCAACGCAGATGGAAGAATTATTTGGGTTTTGGGTTTAAAGTTTTCCGAAGAGTTTAAAGTTACTTCGAATACCAAAAACTTAGTTAAAATAAAAGCTTTAACCTCGCTCCTCTAGCCTACCATCAGCATGTTGGGCAAATCTTCCTCTCGTTTTCCCGTGTGTTTGGTCTCTTCTGCCCCATGGCCAACCTCCAAATTGCGTTTGTTGGTAATCGTAAAAAGCACGTTGAATCTCCTCTCTCGTGTTCATCACAAATGGTCCGTGTTGCACAACAGGCTCATTTATGGGTTTGCCTTGTAATACTAAAATTTTTGCTTCAGTTGCTCCGCTTTCTAATACCAATTCAGCATCAGATTTAACATCTGCCGCATGGTAATCTTTAATAGTTTTACCATTTATTTTTAGGCCTGTTCCTTTATAATAATATAATGTACGGTTAAGGCCACTTGCTGCTTTTGGCAATTTTAAAGTAGCACCTTTTTCCAATTTAATATTCCAAACCGCTACATGATTTTCTTTTGGAAATGCCCATGAATTTGGCGGTGGAGAAGGTACTTGTTCATCACTAAATTTTCCGGCAATTACTTCAACTAAAATATTTTTTCCGTTTTGGTCTTTAAAGTTTAGATGTGGAATATCTTCAGACCATAACATCTTAAAATGTGGTTTTACCATTTTGTGTTTTGCCGGCAAATTCAACCAAATTTGAAACAGCTCTAATGGGTTTTTTTCATCTTCTTTTAACAATGGAAACATTTCTGCATGCTGCACTCCACCACCTGCTGTCATCCATTGTACATCGCCATTTCCATACCTGCCCGACGCACCCATACTGTCTGAATGATCTACCATACCTTTTCTTACAACCGTAATGGTTTCAAAGCCACGGTGTGGATGACCCGGAAAACCTGGAACACGCTCGCCATGGTACATTCTAAATCCATCTTTTACAATAAAATCAGATCCTAGCTGCCTGCCTTCTAATGAGCATGCCGGCCCAAGCTCTTTATTGCCTTTTGGAAAATCATCTTCATGGTGAACACAAAATAAAAATGGATCTAGTGTTTGCCATTGAAAACCTAATGGCCTTATTGATTTTATGATTGGTTCTGTTGAATTCATATTTGATTCTTTTGATACAAGCTCTTTTGGTGCAAGGGCAGCTCCGGTAGCTACCAAACCAAATTTTGTGAGAAAATCTCTACGTTTAAATTTTGCTGACATGCTTATTTGATTTAAACTGTTGTATAAACAACAATCAAATATAAAAGTTTATTTGGCACGAATGGCATCTACAGGATTCATTCTAGATGCAGAAAGAGCAGGTACAATTCCTGAAACCAAACCTATTACCACAGAAATCATAATTCCAATAGTTATGTTTTTAAAGCTTAGGTAAAGGTTCATGTCAAGCAGTTGACTAAAACCAACAGTACCAAAGAAAATAATTAGCAACCCAAACCCTCCACCAATAAGGCAAAGAATAATAGCCTCTGTTAAAAACTGAAATAAAATAAACGAGTTTTTAGCTCCTAACGATTTTTGAATCCCAATAATGTTTGTGCGTTCTTTAACAGAAACAAACATGATATTGGCAATAGAGAACCCGCCAACCAAAATGGAAAATAAACCAATAATAAATCCTGTGGTGTTGATCATGCCAAAAAGCCCATCAAAAGCGTTAGACAAAACACTAATTTCATTTAAGGCAAAGGTGTCATCAGCTTTGGGTTTTATTCTTCTGATTGAACGCATCAAAATGGTAATTTCATCTTTCAATTGAGGGTTTGAAACTTCAGGCTTTGCCTTCACCAATATTGCAGGGTTTCCTCTTCCTAAGTCAACATCAACAATCTTTCTTCCAAAATTCATAGGAATAAGCACTTGCTCATCTAAAGACTCCCCAACTAAAGAGCTCCCTTCAGGTTCAAAAACACCAATAACTTCCACATTAAACTCCCCTATTTTTATTTTTTTCCCGATAGGATAAACATCTCCAAATAACGATGTAGCAACTAAAGCGCCTAATATACAAACCGGTGACCCTGTAGCAGATTCTTGCAAAGAGAAGTACCTTCCATAAACATCAAAAGCCTTTATTTTATCATAATCATATGTAGCTGCTAAAATGGTGGTATTATTAGCAGTTTTTGTTTTGTAAGATGTAGTCCGAGAAAAGCCATAAATCATTGAAATATTATCAGCAAATCGGCTTTGCTTTTGCAGCCATTTAAATTCATCGTAGTTTGGTTGTGGCCTGTTCATGTACTTCCACCAAGGGTAACTTCCATCAAAACCCCATGGCCATTTTTGAACAAAAACCACATTATCTCCTAAACTTTCTACACTTCCCCTAACCTCTTTCTCTAGAGAATCTACCATGGTAAAAACGGCAATTATTGAGAAAATGCCAATGGTAACACCTAACAGAGATAAAACTGTACGCAGTTTATTTACCAATAAAGCATTAACTGCAAAGCTTACACTTTCAAAAAATAACCTGAGGTAAAGGGCGAGTTTCACAACATCAAAGGTATTTTTTTAATGGATGATGGAGGAATAATTACACCTATGGATTTTGAAGCGGAGAAATGGAGCTAAAACCTTTTAAACAAATGCAGTTATTTATTAACAATAATTTAAAAATGGAACCCTACGAATTGCTGTAGCCGCCCAATATTGCTAAAATTGCAATGCTTTAAATAAGCCTATGAAACTCCCAAAAAAAATAAGCACAGCACTCATTTCAGTTTTTCATAAAGATGGATTAGAAAACATCTTAAAATTATTAAATCAACTTGGGGTATCCATTTACTCAACCGGTGGCACAGAAAGTTTTATTACCTCCTTGGGTTACCCGGTAAATAAAGTTGAAGATTTAACTTCCTACCCTTCAATTTTAGGCGGACGAGTTAAAACACTTCACCCTAAAGTATTT
>JAAZVO010000065.1 GCA_018623405.1 Crocinitomicaceae bacterium | reverse complement strand
GTATTTTCTTGTAATTCGGAAGCCATTAGAGATTAATTAAATATGTTATTGTAAATCACTTTCATGATGTTTCCAAAGGCAGAATCCATCAAGTAAATTATTAACGAAATAATAATTGCTGCAATCAAAACCACAATAGCACTACTTTGTAACTCAGACCAAGTAGGCCAAGAAGTTTTATTCTTTAATTCGTCAACCGATTCTTCTATATATGTTTTTATACCTGCCATTGTTTTCTTTATTGCACGGGTGGTAGGAATCGAACCCACAGCCTACGGTTTTGGAGACCGTCGCTCTACCAATTGAGCTACACCCGTAAAACATAAAAGGTACCTTCCTAAATTGGAAGGCACCATTTTAATTTATAAGAACCTAATTAGGCTACGATTTCTGTTACTTGACCCGCACCAACAGTTCTACCACCTTCACGGATAGCGAACTTTAATCCTTTATTAATTGCAACTGCTGCAATTAACTTAACAGTAATGGTCAAGTTATCACCTGGCATAACCATTTCTCTATCCTCACCTAAAAGAATTTCTCCAGTAACGTCAGTTGTTCTTAAATAGAACTGTGGACGATATTTGTTATGAAATGGAGTGTGACGTCCACCTTCTTCTTTTTTAAGGATATAAACCTCAGCTTTAAATTCAGTGTGAGGAGTAATTGATCCAGGCTTAGCGATAACCATACCTCTTCTGATGTCAGTTTTTTCAACACCTCTTAATAGTAAACCAACATTATCACCTGCTTCACCTCTGTCTAGAATTTTTCTAAACATCTCAACTCCAGTTACTGTAGATTTCATTTTCTCAGCACCAAATCCGATAATATCAACCTCATCACCTGAATTAATAACACCGGTCTCGATTCTTCCTGTTGCTACAGTACCTCTACCTGTAATAGAGAAAACATCTTCTACAGGCATCAAGAAGTCTTTATCAACTTCTCTTTCAGGAAGTGGGATATACTCATCAACGTTAGCCATTAACTCCATAATCTTTTCAGACCAGTTTCCATCTCCATTTAATCCACCAAGAGCAGAACCTTGAATAACAGGAACATTATCACCATCATATTCATAAAATGACAACAATTCTCTGATTTCCATTTCAACTAACTCAAGTAGTTCTTCGTCGTCAACTAAGTCAACTTTATTCATGAAAACTACAATCCTTGGAACACCTACCTGACGAGCAAGAAGGATATGCTCTCTAGTTTGAGGCATTGGACCATCAGTTGCAGCAACTACTAATATGGCACCATCCATTTGAGCAGCACCCGTTACCATGTTTTTTACGTAATCCGCGTGACCAGGACAGTCTACGTGAGCGTAGTGTCTGTTAGCAGTTTGATACTCAACGTGTGAAGTATTAATGGTAATACCTCTCTCCTTTTCTTCAGGAGCGTTATCGATTGAATCGAATGAACGTAGTTCAGACAATCCTGCTTTACCTAAAACTGTTGTAATAGCAGCAGTCAAGGTAGTTTTTCCATGGTCAACGTGTCCGATGGTTCCAATATTTACGTGTGGTTTGGAACGATCAAATGTTTCTTTTGCCATAATTATTGATTTAAAAGAAAATATTAAAGGTTAAACAATACAAATTCAACTTTAGAGCCAATGACGGGATTTGAACCCGTGACCTCTTCCTTACCAAGGAAGTGCTCTACCACTGAGCTACATCGGCTTTAAAAATGGTTGCCCAACATGGGGCAACCTTTTGAGCGGGAGACGAGACTCGAACCCGCGACCCTCAGCTTGGAAGGCTGATGCTCTACCAACTGAGCTACTCCCGCCTTTAAAACCTCAGTTAGCTAAATCACTAAATAATTTTTTATTTAATGGAATAACTTAACTTCTGTACCAATGTGGGGAGAGCAGGATTCGAACCTACGAAGGCTTAGCCAACAGATTTACAGTCTGTCCTCGTTGACCGCTTGAGTATCTCCCCATAATCAAAGAACGTTATTCTTGAGCTGGTGGAGGGATTCGAACCCCCGACCAGCTGATTACAAATCAGCTGCTCTGGCCAACTGAGCTACACCAGCGAGCGCTCAAAAATATCCTTTCCGAAAAAAGGACTGCAAATGTAAAAAAGTAAAGCGGATTTTTACAAACAAAATCCGCTTTTTTTTTAAAGATATTTAAACGTAAGGAAAATCGTGTGAAAACTAAGCCGGTTTTAGCTTCTCTTTATGCTTTTTTACCTGCCTGCGTAAAGCTTCAACTGCCTGATCTGTAGACTCTTCAAATGATTTTGTTTGTTTTTTTGCAAACAAGTTAGAACCAGGTACATTCAATCTAATTTCTGCTACTTTATTTTCATTATTTGAAGCTTTATCTAACCTCAAATACACTTCACCATCAATAATTCTGTCGAAAAAGTGATCTAGTTTGTCAACTTTCTCCTGAATAAAATCAACCAACTTTTGATCGGCATCGAAATGAATTGAATGAATTTTTAATTTCATAATATGTGAGTTTTATGCCCTCGGGTGGGCTTGTTTATAAATGTTTTTTAATTTCTCAAAAGTATTGTGTGTGTACACTTGAGTTGCAGAAAGGTTAGCATGCCCTAATAATTCTTTTACAGAGTTTAAATCTGCTCCATTATTTAGCATGTGGGTAGCAAAGGTGTGCCTTAAAACGTGTGGGCTTTTTTTATTTTGTGTGGTTACTATCTTTAAACTGTTTCGCACGATATTGTATACGAGTTTTGGATACAATGGTTTGCCTTTCTGAGTTAAAAATAAATATTTATTTGATGTTTCATTAACATATTCTTTGCGAATTTCAATATAATGAGAAATATCACTTTTTAATTCAGGATGCAATGGAATTATTCTCTCCTTATTTCTTTTACCTAGAATTTTTATGGTTTGGTTGAACGAATCAATATCGGTTGTTTTAATACCAATTAACTCAGCACTTCTCATTCCGGTAAAATAAAAAAGCTTCAGAATTAATAAATTTCTTACTGATTGGAAGTCTGAATCATTTTGGTTTCCAAGCTCATCAAAGAGCAGGTTTATTTTTCCTTCGGTAACAAAAGTTGGAAGTCCTTTTTTTATTTTGGGAGCAGAAATTTTTGAAAGTGGATTTTTTTCAATGACTCCTTCTTTTTGTAAAAACTTAAAGTAGGTTTTTAAAGCTGAAATTTTGCGGTTTATGGATTTCTCTGTTAAACCAAGTTCAACCAATTCTACAATAAAACTTCTAACAACATTAAAGGTTACATCTGTTAAAGTGGTATCAAATGCAGTTTCAACAAAATCTTGAAATTGTAACAGGTCTGTTTGATAGGCTAATACTGTATGAGAGGAATACCTTTTTTCTGTTTTTAAGAAATTGAAAAATTGGTCTGTTAGCACAGCCTAAAAATAAAAAAAGCGGCCAATGACCGCTTTTTATTATTATTAAAAAATGTTAGATGCTATTAACTTGCAAAGAGTTTTTGTAAACTGCTTTAATTTTAGTTTGCCTTTTTCTTACTGAAGGCTTTGTGTATTTCTGCCTTTCACGTAACTCTTTTAAAGTACCTGTGCGTTCAAATTTCTTTTTGAATTTTTTGATCGCTCTTTCAATATTTTCGCCTTCTTTAACAGGAATCTTTAACATGCCATTTGTTTTAGGGGTGCAAATGTAAAATAATTTTTAATCAAGAAAAGAAATTATTTTAAGATTTCTCTTGAAATTACTAATTTTTGAATTTCTGAGGTTCCCTCTCCTACAGTACATAATTTAGAATCTCTGTAAAATTTCTCAACAGGGAAATCTTTTGTGTAACCATAACCTCCAAAAATTTGAATTGCTTCAGTGCTATTTCTAACAGCTACCTCACTCGCAAAATATTTTGCATATGCAGATTGCTTAGTTACTTTTTGCCCCCTGTTTTTTAAATCTGCGGCTTGAAAGGTTAATAACTCGGCAGCTTCATATTCTGTAGCCATATCTGCTAACTTAAATGCAATACCTTGAAAATTAGCAATTGGCTGACCGAATTGTTCTCTTTCTTTTGAGTATTTAATTGCAGCATTTAAAGCACCTTTGGCAATTCCTAGTGATAAGGCAGCAATAGATATTCTACCACCATCTAATATTTTCATTGCTTGAATAAAGCCATCACCTACATTGCCTAAAACCATGCTTTTATGTACTTTACAATCTTCAAAAATTACTTCAGCAGTTTCAGAAGCTCTCATTCCAAGCTTGTTTTCTTTTTTACCTGCTTTCATTCCCGGATTATCTCTATCGATAATAAAAGCCGTCATTCCATGAGAATCTAATAATTCTCCCGTTCTTACTATTGCTACAACTACATCAGAACTTTTTCCATGTGTAATCCAACACTTAGTTCCGTTTAAAATAAAGTAATCTCCATTTTCTTCAGCGGTACATTTCATTCGCATTGCATCAGACCCAGTATTTGGTTCAGTTAGCGCCCAAGCACCTAAAAACTCTGCGCTAGCAAGCTTTGGGAGGTATTTTTTCTTTTGCTCTTCGTTACCTAATTGCATAATATGGCCAGTGCATAATGAGTTATGAGCAGCAACTGAAAGGCCTATTGAGCCACAAATACTACCTATTTCAGTTAAGGCGGTTACATACTCGAAATATCCAAATCCTGATCCACCATATTCTGTTGGAACCAAAACCCCCATTAGGCCAAGTTCTCCAAGTTTTTTGAGTACATCTATTGGTAATTCTTGATCTTCGTCCCATTGCATTAATTTTGGACGAATCTCTTTTTCTCCGAAATCACGGATCATATCAGCAATCATTTGCTGATTTTCATTTAATTCAAAATTCATTTGGGTTGCGTCTTTTAAAAGTCCGCAATATTAAAAATTTTGGGGCTATGAGGTTGTAATGTTTTTCTACCTTTAAGAAAACTTAACTCAACAAGAAAACTAAATCCTGCTACCTTTCCTCCGAGTTCATTAATTAATTGTGCTGCAGCTTTTGCTGTTCCTCCTGTAGCAAGCAAATCATCATGAATAAGAACATTATCTCCATTGTTTATAGAGTCTATATGCATTTCTATTTCGGCCTCTCCATATTCAAGAGCATATTTTATAGACTTTTTCTTCCAAGGTAGTTTTCCTTTTTTTCTTACCATTATAAATGGTACACCTAAAATATTAGCCATCATTGGACCTAGTAAAAACCCCCTACTTTCAATTCCGGCAACGGCATTAATTTTTTGGTTCCTAAATTCTTCTACCATAGCCTCAGCAAGACTTTTACACAAGTTAGGGTCTTTAAAAATTGGGGTAATATCTTTAAAAATAATACCTTCTTTCGGGAAATCAGGTACATCCCTTAAGGCATCTTTTAGTTTTTGGCTCAAATTATTCATCAGAAAAATCTAAATATTTATTGTAATAGTTTTTAAACTTTGGGTTGAGAATTGCCTCCTTTTTTATTATTTCAGGAGTAAGTAATTGATGTTTCTCTTTTAAGTCGAAAATGCTTTTTACGTCAGGATATTCGAAATAAGGATGCTTTAACAACTCCGTAAACTCAGCTTCATTGATTTTGATTTTTTGAATTTTGGAGGAATCAATCGAAATTATTTCTAGGTAATCTGAAAAATCAAAGGATTGTAACCCATAAACCTCTTTTATTTGATTAATGGAATAGTAACCTCCCAACTGTTGCCTATATTTTATTATTCGTTGGGCGTAGGTTTTACCAATTCCAGGAATTTGATCTAAATCTTCAATAGTAGCAGTATTTAACTCAATAGAAAAAGTAGCTTTTGGAATCGTAAAGTTTATTAAGGTGAAATTTTGGATTACAAAGGTTGAGTCTATTCCATAAATAGATAACAACTCTTCTTTATTTTTTATTAACCCACCTTTGCTGCGATATTTTAAAAGGTTATTTGCTGCAAACTCAGAGAACCCAAATTTTATCAAGGTTTCACGACTTTCTAAATTAATTTCAATTTCGAAGTTGGGTTTAAATACCTTCTCCACAGCTAATTCTGAAGGCTCTTTACTCACTTCATTAATTTCAGTTTCAAATTCAACTTTATCCTCATCAACAAATCCTTCATTTTCAAACTTTAAGTATGGCTTAAGCTTTAAAAACATTGAATCGGCCAATCCATAAATTTTTTTGAGGTCATCAGGTTTTGAAAAACTTCCTCCACTTTCGATATACCTAATGAGATTATTTGAAAAAAACTCAGGTAGGTTCATTGAGTCTAATTCTGCCAAGGTTATATAATTAGGATTAAATGCAAAAAGATTTAGCTTACTATTGTTTGTTTTCTCTACTGATTCGATTTGTTGTAGAGCCCTAAACTGAGCCACTTGTTGAGGAGTAAGCAAAGGTTTTGCAGGAGCAAAAAATGGAATAAATTGTTTTAGTGAAATGATAACAACCAAAAGCACCATAGCTAGAGCATACCCAACTTTTTCTTTTTTGGTTAGATATAAACCTTCTATGAAGCGTTTTATCATATCATTTGAATTTCCTAATCTCGCCTGACCTCACTCTGCTTAAATAACTCTTGAGGTCTGCACCTACTTCCTTATAAAGGAAATACAATCCAAAAATATTTGGGAAAGCCATACCCAAAATCATCATATCGCTAAAATCTAAAACCGCACCCAAACTAGATGCACTACCTACTACAATAAATAATAAGAAAATTACCTTGTAAGATATTTCTGATGCTTTAGAAATTCCAAATAAATAGGTCCAAGATTTTAGACCATAATATGACCAAGAAATCATAGTAGAAAATGCAAATAATAAAATTGCAATAATTAAAACGTATTTAAACCAAGGGAAAACACTACTAAAAGCCGCTGAAGTAAGTTCGGAACCTGTAAGGTTGGATGAACCGTCTGCATAGCCGGTAAATATCAACACCAAGGCTGTCATAGTACATACCACAACAGTATCAATAAATGGTTCAAGTAATGCAACAATACCTTCGCTAACAGGCTCATTTGTTTTTGAAGCAGAATGAGCTATAGATGCAGAACCAACACCCGCTTCGTTTGAAAAAGCTGCTCTTTGAAAACCTACTACCAATACTCCTATTATTCCACCTTTTAGTGCACTTGGAGAAAAAGCTCCTTCGAATATTTGGCTAAAAGCCGGTGCAATATTTCCAATATTTGAAAAGATAATAATTACGGCAAATGTTACATATAAACCTACCATTACAGGTACAATCTTATCAGTAACCTTAGCAATACTTTTTATACCACCAATAATTACAATCCCAACAAAAATGGCTAGTATAAAACCAAACATAGCCCCATGCTCTCTCATAAATGTAAATTCAGATGATAATTGAGCAAAAGCTTGATTAGCTTGAAACATATTGCCTCCGCCAAAGGAACCTCCAATACAAAGAATGGCAAAAATTACTGCCAAAACTTTTCCTAAACTCTTTCTTCCTCTTAAAGCCAAACCTTTACTTAGGTAATACATTGGCCCTCCGTAAACTCTTCCATTTTCATCTATATGACGATATTTTACACCTAAGGTACACTCAACAAATTTTGAAGACATTCCTAGTAATCCCGCCAAAATCATCCAAAATGTTGCCCCTGGCCCTCCTAAGGTTATCGCAACTGCAACTCCTGCAATGTTTCCTAACCCAACTGTTGCTGATAAGGCAGTAGCAAGGGCTTGAAAATGTGAAACTTCACCTTTATCATCAGGGTTACTAAACTTACCCGCAACCAAATCTAAGGCATGTTTAAACCCTCTAAAGTTGATAAACTTCATTCTTACCGTAAAGAATAAGGCTCCGAAAATTAGCCAAACCACAACTATGGGAATATTTTTCTTAGTTGGATTTCCGGAAGCATCCAATAAAGGTTGCTTTTCATCAAATTGAATATCTGCAATAAAATGAGAAGTAACATCTATAGCTAACTCAGCATCGTTTGTATCATAAACCTTATCTCCAGCTTTATTTCTTAGAGATATTGTTCCTGAATCTTTTGCTTTAACTTCAGTATGACCAAGGTTTGTGGTCACTAGGCCAATAACATCGCCTTGTTTAACCTTTTGACCTTCCTCAACATACCACTCTTTTATTGATATGTATTCAACTTTTTCATTCTCCCACCCCGGAGCTTTTACAATTGATTTCTCAGCATAAACCACAGGATCGTAAATTCCTACAGCTTCAAATGGATCCCAAAAAAGCACAAGACTTAACCCTGAAACTATTGGCTGAAAGGCTTCATCAATTTTTTGACTAAACGTTTTTTCTTCTTGTTGTTGACTAAAACTTGGCAACGACACGCACCACAAAGCCAACAAGAGTATGGCTACCCTAGTATTCCTCAAAGCGTAATTTTTTAGCGTGAGCCTCAAAAATAGCCAAGAAAATTTCTTAAGGAAAAGTTAATTTGAGGTTAATTGGTTTTTTGCTGTCGATAAACCATCAATTATAGATTTTGGTTGGAAATTGATTAAAGTACCCACCTTTTGAAGGTTAAACCCTGTTTTGGGTGGCCTTTTACCTTTTTCGTTTAGGGCATTTGAAGAAATTGAAGAGATTAAACCTTCATTAAATCCAAATATTTTGGCAATTGACTTGGCAAAATTGTAAATTGAGGTAGGCTCACTGCCTGAAATATGAAATATGCCTACTTCACTTTTTTCAACTAATTTTTTAATGCCTTCAGCTAAATCTTCAACATAGGTAGGGGTTCTAAATTGATCGTTTACTACAGAAATGGACTTATTTTGCTTTAAGGATTGGTAAACCCAAGTAAGAATATTATTTCTCGAAAGCGCCTCTCCAAAGCCATAAACTAATACAGTTCTAATAATTTGATAATCACTAAGGTTTTGCTGAATTATTTTTTCTCCGTCCAATTTAGAAATGCCATAAGCAGAAATTGGATTTGGAATATCGCTTTCAACATAATTGAGTTTTTCACCTGAAAAAACAAAGTCAGATGAAAGGTGAATTAACTTAATGTTGTTTCTTAGTTGAATAACATCCACCATATTCTGCACTCCAAAAACATTCACTTTGTTGCACAATTCAGGATTTTCCTCACAAACATCTACATGAGATATAGCAGCACAATTAATTATCACATCAGGTTGTAATTTTCCAATAACAAACTCAACCTGATTTTTATTTGAAATATCTAATTCAACATAATTTTGCTTAAAGTTAGCTATTCGGCAAGCTGCAATTCCAGTAAAGTAAGTTTTAAATCCTTTTTGTTTTAACAATACCTTACCTATAGCCTGTCCGATTAGGCCATTTACTCCCGTAATAAGTATTTTTTTCAAGGCTTTCCTACTGCTTTATTTAATGCAGCAATTTGTTCTGGTGTGCCCAAAACAAACAATTTAAGGTTTTGGGTAAGCATAAAATCTGGGGAAGGGTTTATTAAGTATTCGCCTGATGGTTTTTTAATACCAATAATTCTGCATCCTGTATGAAAGTCTGACTCAAACTCTTTGATGGTTTTAGTAGAAATATTTTCAGCTATATCTGAAATTAAAATTTCTTCCAAATTAATTTTATCCTCCCCTGAAACTGAAATTTTATCTAGAAACTCAACAACATCAGGAGTAACTACTAAACTAGCCATATGGGCTCCTCCTACCTTATCGGGCATAATTACATTGTCTGCTCCGGCTGTTCTCATCTTCTTTTCAGAGCTAGAGCTTGAAGCTCTTGAAATAATAGTAATATTCCTATTTAATTCTCTAGCGGTTAAAACCACAAATACGTTTAAGGCATCTTTAGGTAAAGTGGTAATGATTGCTGTTGCCCTTTGAATACCCGCTTTAATTAATGTTGCTTCATCGGTGGCATCTCCTTGAACATGAGGAAAACCATCTTTATTAAGAATCTCAATCATTTTTAGATCGTTCTCAATAATTACGAATCTTTTTCTGTGAGCGGTTAAAGTTTTGGCAGCTTGGTTCCCATTTCTACCATACCCGCAAATAATAACATGGTCGCTAATTCCGTCTACTAATTTATTCACTCTATAATTTTTAAAATAGCTTTTATACTCGCCCGAAACAATGTATCTTGAAATTGAGGTGGCCGTATAAGCAAAAGTACCGAAACTTGAAATTATTAAAAAGGATGTAAATAAACGCCCTTCATCAGATAATGGCCTTACTTCTTGAAAGCCTACTGTAGAAACTGTAATAATTGTCATGTACAGGGCCTCTAGAAGTGTATAGTCTTCAACAGACATAAACCCTATTGTGCCAATAGCTAAAACAACTAGTAATACCCCAAAGGCATAATAAACTTCTTTAAAATACTTGAAGTTAAAAAGCATGTGTCAAAAATGCTAAAGAAATTGGGAAATTAAATATCCCAAATAGTGCTTCTTTTTTTTCTGAAAATATCACGATGTTCAAGCCAAAAGGCTAAAACAAGGTAAATAATTAAAGGTGAGCCAAATGTGATAAAACTCAGATAAATAAAGTATTTACGAATTATTGAAGAGTCCATCTCCAACTTCTCACCAATTTTTTCGCAAACACCAAAAAGTTGAATTTCAAAAAATGTCTTCAATCGTTCCATAAAATTTCCTCAGATTATACAAAAGTAAGTAATCATTAATAAGCTATGCAATATTTAGATGAATAGTTATTTTCTTTTGATGATTTGGTCGCCAATACCGCAATTTAAACAAGCTAGGTTTTTGCAATAATTATTATGCTGTTCTAGTAATGCTTGACTAAAAAGAGCTGATGATGCATTAATTCGATATGAAGACCATTTGGAGATAACAGTATTTTTTTCGGGTGAAATTTTTTCTAAAAATGAAATGGCTTTATCCTTCAATTTTTCGTTTTGAATTTTCTCGCCTGAAAAAAACAAAAATGGAATTACAGCATTTATTAAAATTGAATCAATAGCAGATTTACCCAATATTTTTTTGGAATTATTGGTTTCTTTTCCAAATACAAAATGGCTATTCCAATAAGAAGAAGTTCCTATTCTTAAAGCTTTTTGAAGTTGTTTTAATTCCAATTTTTCAACTTTTTCTGCAAAAGGAAATAACTTAATTAATAACCTAGAAAACTGAGCTATTCTAATTGTTGGCTGGTTATAAGGTCTTACACCACCTGTTTTCCAAACCGATTTAGAAATATTAGTGAGTTGATGTTTTAACTTTATAAACTCGTACTCTTTTTTCTGTTGGGCATGATACAAGTCTTTAGGTTCATCTAGAAAACCTGCTTGACCCATTAACAAGGCCTCAACAGTTTCAGGTTTATCTGCATATTTTAAAATTAGCTTTAGTGGAGTTTGTCTGGTTAAAAACTCAAATGCAGTTGAATTTGCTTTTTGCCCAATTGCTTTTCCTAATAGCACAAAAAAGGTTTGCTCTAAATCTTTATTTAAGCTTTTATAAATGCTTTCTAATTCGGTTACCTTTCGCTCAAGTCTTTCAATACAAACCCTTTCAAGCCATAAATCTGTTTTTAATGAATCTCTAAAATCTATTAATGATTCACATGGCAACCAACTTTTATTGGCCTTAATTGAAGCATAATTTTTAACTATTGATGGTAAAATTAAATTCTTTAG
>JAAZVO010000064.1 GCA_018623405.1 Crocinitomicaceae bacterium | reverse complement strand
GGAAGTTACCGATATGAAGAGAAGTGTTAGGGCAGAGGTAGTGTCTTCAACTTTTGATGAGCCTGCTGAAAAACACGTAAAAATTTCTAACATCGTATTAAGTAAAGCCAAAAGAATGACTGAGTGTGGTCATGACGTGGTAATATTATTAGACTCAATTACAAGGTTGGCAAGGGCTTACAACACCGTTGCGCCTGCATCGGGTAAAGTGCTTACCGGTGGAGTTGATGCTCACGCATTACACAAACCAAAAAGATTTTTTGGTGCAGCAAGAAACATTGAAAATGGCGGTTCTTTAACCATCATTGCAACGGCCCTTACCGAAACAGGCTCTAAAATGGATGAGGTAATCTTTGAAGAATTTAAAGGTACCGGTAACATGGAGCTTCAGCTAGATAGAAAAATCTCTAACAGAAGGGTGTTCCCGGCTATTGATTTGGTTGCTTCAAGCACGCGTAGAGATGACCTATTGGTAGATAAAGAAACTATGCAGCGCGTTTGGATTCTTAGAAAGCACTTAAGCGATATGAACTCTGTAGAGGCGATGGAATTCTTGCAAGATAGAATGAGAAATACCCGCTCTAATGAGGAGTTCTTAGTATCAATGAACGGATAACGTTGAACAACAAAGCACTAAAAACAGCTTTACTTCTTTTTTTAGTTGCCGTAGCAATTAAGTTAGGAGAGTTTTTTTTCTTCCTTCCTGATATTTCGTTTTACGTTTACCTGTTGTTGGTTTTGGTTGCAATTTTTCAAGGGTTAAAGGCTTCTTACAGCTTTAACCCCGAATTAAAATTCTCTAACTTATTTAAAGATGCCATGAAGCCTGCCGCATTATTTGTGGTTTTGGTTGGTGTTTTTCAATATGTGTATTATACTCAAATAGACACAAGCTATTACGATTTAAAAATTGCCGAGCGGTTGTATGAAGCAGAGCAAAACGGCTACACCAAAGAGGAGGTATTTGCGCTACAAAAAAACTTAAAGCAAATAATGAATCCCGGAGTGGCAGGAACCTTTGAGTTATTTGCTTTATTGATGATTAGTGTAATTTATGGTTTGGTAACCACTGCACTTTTTTTAAAAGTAAAGCTTTTTAGAACCATTTAGTGGGCGGCCAACTGTTCCACAAACTCTTCGAGGTTTATTCCGCCAAAGTTTCCTGAGCTCATCAATAACAGCACTGCATTTTCAACTTCTTGAGCCTCTAAGAAACCTTTAATATCTTTTGAAACCGTAAAAACATTTAATCCTTCTTTTTGAAAAGCAGCCTCAATTTCAGAAGGGGCAATTGGCTCAAGTTTTTTATGGGCAATAACTTCAGGAGAGTAATAAACCGCAGCAATATCAGCTTGTTGCATGCTGCCATTGTACTCACTTAAAAACTTTTTATTTAAGCTAGAAAAGGTGTGTAACTCTACTGCTGCAATAAGTTTTTTATTTGGATATTGTGCCTTAACAGCATTTATGGTTGCGGTTAATTTAGAAGGCGAATGAGCAAAATCTTTATAGGCTTTAAAAGTTTCGCTATCCCAAATTTTTTCTAATCTTTTAGCTGCGCCTGTAAAGTCTTGAATGCTTTCAAAAAAGGCACGTTCAGAAATTCCTAATTGAAAACAAATGTGTTTGGCGGCATGTAAATTTTGCAAGTTATGCTCTCCAAAAACTTCAATAGGATATTTTTCGCCTTCATTGTCGAAAACAAAGGTTTTTCCATTTTCTATTGTGTTTTTTATGGCCTCATAAGGCACACAGTTTATTTTATTCTGTTTGTAGTCAATGCTTTGAAGGTTTTTATCACCCTCATAATAAAACAAATAACCACCTTCTTCAATGGTATTTACAAATTCTTCAAACTGCTCAACATAATTCTCAAAAGTTGGAAATACGTTAATATGGTCCCAAGCAATGCCTGTTAGCACCGCAAACTGTGGTTTGTACCAATGAAATTTCGGCCTTCTATCAATAGGAGAGGAGAGGTATTCATCGCCCTCCAAAATAATCATGGGAGCATCTGAAAGTTTAACCATGGTTTCGAAGCCCTCTAACTGAGCGCCTACCATGTAGTCGAAATCCATATCAAGTTTATTGAGTACATGCAAAACCATTGCTGTGATAGACGTTTTTCCATGGCTTCCACCTATTACAACCCTTAATTTATTTTTGGATTGCTCGTAGATGTACTCAGGATAGGAATATATTTTTAACCCTTGTTTTTGAGCTTCTAATAATTCAGGATTATCAGGGCGGGCGTGCATTCCCAAGATAATAGCATCAATTTGGTTGTTTATTTTTTCAGGAAACCAACCATAGTTTTTAGGTAATAATCCGTGTTTGGCCAACCTACTTTTCGAGGGATCAAAAATTTCATCATCACTTCCGGTAACCTCAAACCCTTTTAAATGCAACGCAATGGCCATATTGTGCATGGCAGCGCCTCCAATAGCAATAAAATGAACCCTCATAAATTTATTTTGGGCTAAGCTAAAGCAGATGCAAATTTGAAAAAGACTTAAGGCAATTAAGTATTAAAAGGTGGTTGTTGAATAAGGTTTACTTTCCTACAAGGTTTTTGTTGCTCAATTTATTGATTACCAAGTGTTGTAAAATAAAAAAGCAGACCAATTGGTCTGCTTTTATTATGATGAATGGATTTTAGTTTAATCCTAATTAGTTGATTCCAACTAAGGTTAATTCAAAGTTTAAATCTTGTCCTGCTAAAGGGTGGTTGGCATCAACGGTAATGCTGTCTTCGGTAACCTCTGTAACTACCAAAGGAATTTGACTTCCATCAGGTGCTTGAGAAGAAAGTCTTAAACCTACTTCAGGTTTAATTTCAGGTGGTAATTGGGTTTTAGCCACTTGATGAATTAATTCTGCTTTTGGCTCGCCGTAAGCTTCTGCTGCAGGAATGTTAATGGTTTTAGATTCATCTACTTGCATGCCCATTACGCCGTTATCAAAACCCGGAATAACTTGGCCTGAGCCTAAGGTAAACTCTAATGGCGCTCTGCCTTCAGAAGAATCGAATACCTCGCCGGTATTCAAAGTACCTTTATAATGAACTTTTACTTTGTCGTTTGCTTTCGCTGTCATATCTATATTTTCTTTAATTCTCGGCGAAGAAACGGTTCTTATTATTCTAAACCAAATAGTTAGGGGATTAATTCAGAATTATGCTGAAATACTTACTTTTTTGATGTTTTATTACTTGGGTATTAATTATTCCTTGAATTAGCGCTTTTTTTTACAAAATTTTGTTTGCCTACGCTTTGTTTTTACGATTGGCAAAAAACGTCTGACGTTGCTTTTCTGCCTCTTTTCTCATTTCCTTCTTTTCTTCATTGTTCATGGGTTTATCGGTTTGAGGAAAGGGATGATCTTCTACCAAATCCATGTTTTGCTTGGTAAGTTTTTGGATGTCTTTGATGTAAACATTTTCTTCGGGCTCGCATAACGAAATGGCAATACCTTCTTCTCCTGCACGGCCACACCTGCCTATGCGGTGCACGTAGGTTTCAGGCTCGTTGGGAATATCATAGTTAATTACGTATTTCAGTTTATTATTTGACAAAGAGGTTTTGAATCTTTGCGATAATTGGTAACATACAATTCTATAAATTATGTCATCATTATAATTTTATAATTTATTTGATTTATCAAACCAACTAATTTAAATTGACCAGATTCTTAGTCTAAAGATTCGATAACAGTCTCAAAGCCTCTACCAGAGCGGAATAGTTGAGTTTTAGTTTACTATTCCGCTTTTTTGTTTACCTAATTGTTTCGATAAATCACATAATATTGCTAGTTTTTAAACAAAATCATAATTTTGCTTCATGAAAAAATACATAATTACCTTTCTTATTGGATTAGTACTCTTTTTTATTCTTGGTGGTGTTTTTGGTACATTGGTTTTTTTGCCTGAAATGGCAAGTTGGTACGAAGCTTTCCCAAATGCGGTTAGAGAAACTCCTGATTTTTTCTCAGGCTTCATTGTTGGATTAATTCAGCTCATTGCACTTATTTATCTTTTAGATAGGTTATCAATTAACAATTTAAAAAATGGTGCTGTTTTTGGTTTGGTTTACAGTGTCGTATTATGGTTAATTATAGACCTTCAAATGGTGTCGACTACCCATATAGTATCATATAGCTATGTAGGATTAGATGCAGTATTATCTGCTGTTATGGGAGCAGTTTTAGGTGCAGTTATGGCATGGTCATTAAAGAAGTATGCTTAATGATTTATACTTTAAAAAAACTACACACTTAATTCTTTCACTAAGGCATAACTATACCTCAGATAATAAGAGGTAATTTTTGTTACTGCTATGACAGCGGAATAGTTGAATTAGAGTTCACTATTCCGCTTTTTTATTTTGGTATTATTTCTTGACAATAGAATTTTCAAATAAATTAATAACAATTGTGTATTGCTAATATTCAGAAAAAAATGATTAATAAATCTTACTACATCGCACTTATTATTCTTCCTGTTTTCACATTTTATAGTTGTTCTGATAAAGAAACGGAAACAGGCACACCCTCACCTTCGATTAAATAGTCACCTTTTCCGGGAATTGTGTTTCTTACTCCACCAATTGGGTTCTCAACATCATTTTTATATCTCGGAATCAAATGAATATGCACATGAGGGACTGTTTGACCTGCGTGTTTCCCGATGTTGATGCCAATGTTGAAGCCATCAGGTCTAAACTTTTGAGCAATTACTTTTTTAGTTTCCTCTAAAACCAAATTGAGTGCAGTTTTTTCCTTATTGGTTAATTCAAAATAATCTCCAATATGTTTCTTCGGAATAATTAACGCATGCCCATTTGAAACAGGATATTTATCGAAGATAGAAAAAGCAGAGGCAGACTCTAAAATAACCTGTTTTTGAAGGTTGCAGAAAGGACAGGTAGATTGAGTAGTTGATGAAATTTCCCAATGCTGAAATTCGTAAATCTCCGTAAAATCGTTTTTAAAAATACTTTTAAAAGGGAGCAATACATTAGTTTGGAAGGTTGGTTTTTTATGAACATAATGTGTTCTATAACCTGTTTTTTTTAAGTCTCTTCTTACTGCAAAATATGACTTTCCGCCATGTTTTAATAGTTGGCTAACTTCCATAATTACTTGCGATTGCTCTTCCGGTTCAAGCACATTTAGCACATAAATACAAGTTATGACATCAAAGGTTTCAGTTGGTTTTTCAGGAAAATAATGCGGGTCGTAGCCTATACCATCAACGCCTTTTGATTTCAAGAAACCCACATCAGATCCAAGCCCACATCCAAAATCTAGTACTTTTCCTGTCAAGTATTCATTTTTCAAAAGCCAATGCATAGGGAAAGAAAGTTTATCTCTTTCCTTCGCTGTAAGATGTGAGTATTGGTTTTTTTTCATATTTCCCAAGGTTGATATCCTCTTTCATTTATATAGTATTTTGAAAGATATTTTATTCTATCAATTCCTCTTTCTTTCCAATCTTTTTTGGGAAATTCGCCAAGTAGGTTTTTTTGAAATGAACTTTTAAATCCGAGTTCATTTTTTTCAAAGTACCAATTCCAATAGTTAAGTATTAAGTCCTTAGACTTCTCTATTTGGTTTTCAGTTACAATTTTATCGAGCTTGCTATTGTTTACCGATTTTTGGACAGGAAGAAGATTCCAATAATCGTTGTTACTCCAATAGCTAAATGGAAATAAATGGTCTACCTCAAAATTTGAAACCTCATTTCCTGACCATACGCAAAATAGTTTTTTATTTTCTTTTTTATATGATTCCAACTGTTCCCTAACGTGGTTAGTTTTTCTTTCTATCTCTGAATTATAAAGCAGTGGAGAAATTGCTTGACTAATTGAAATATTTTCATCTGAGCTAGCGGAGAAAAGTGCCCAATTGAATAAAAGTGAATTTCTACCTGTTAAGAGACCTCCTAAAGTTTTGAAAGCTATATAGTAGTCTTTAGGGATGGAGTAGAAACCGCAATTATTTGTGAAATCGGAACTTGTAGAGATTTTTTTTGGTAAACTCAAAGTACACAAATCTTTATTGAAAATAGAATAATGCTTTTGGTAAATTGAGAAACCTGCATGTTTCATTGGTTGGCCAGTAATAGTACTCTTAAGTTTTTTAATTAAGGGGACAATTAAATACTGCCCTTTTTCTGAAAGTCCTTTAAACACAAAATCTTTGTAAAATTTATCAAATCTCCCTACGTCCTTATATTCTGTAATCACATTTAGTAATTCTGTTTGAAAGGAAAGAGTATTATTGTTAGTCTGCTTGATTTTTAATTCATTATCAAAAATGGGGTAGTAATACAAAATCCATTTTTCTATCAAAGCGCCAAAGGGAATATAGAATAGTCCTTTGCTTTCATAGATAAAAGGAGAATTTTCATTAATTATTTCAATGGTGCCTCTCAGCAATGCAAACTTGTAAGTAGAAGATTTTTTATCTTGTTCAATTATCAAGCTTATATCTCTTAAAGCTTTTTCTAAGTTTAAATTCATAATTCTCTGGTAGAAATAATTACCGTTTGCCAATTTCTATTTGCCAATATTTCAAATCTATTGATTAAAAACATATTAGCAAATAGGAAAAGAATTGCTGTACTAGGTTTTTAATAAACTCTATCTTTTCCCAAAAAAAAGCAGGCCTGCCTCAAAGCTTTGGATAAAAACCACCTTTTTTCTTGTCCACTTTTTATCCTGAACTCAAATCCTTTTGGTAGTTTCAAAATCCTCTTGGACTAACGAGGTACCAAATAAAGCGGTCACATCTTTTTGGGTTATGGCCTAAATAGGTTTACACGTTTAGTAATTAATGCTTCAATTTATATGCTTTTACATATAAAATGAGGTCTAATATCTAAATTATATGTATTTGCATATAATTACTAGAAATATCTTTTGAGCTCCGCTCCAAAACAACTTGTGTTCATCTCATAAAAATAGATGATGAAGATTCTTACAACGCAATTCACAAAATTGCTCAACTTTGAGCCATGAAGCTAGAGTTGTGGTGCATCGGTAAAACATTTTTCTCTTTTGTGAAAGAAGGCGAGCAGGAGTTTGAAAAGCGCATCAATAAATATTTGCCTTTTGCCAATCAAGTAATTGAGGTAAAAGCAAAAAGCAAAGCGCCTGATGTGGTAAAAAACCTTGAAGGGGAGAAAATTTTAAGCTTACTAAAACCTACTGATTTTCTTTGGTTGTTAGATGAAAAAGGAAAAAGCTTTAGCTCTAGAAAGTTTGCCACGCAACTACAAACCAAATTTAACGATAGTGGCTACAAACGCATTGTTTTCTTGGTGGGTGGCGCTTACGGATTTAGTGATGAGGTGTATCAACGCGCCAACGGAAAGCTTTCACTTTCAGAAATGACGTATTCCCACCAATTGATAAGGCTAATATTTTTAGAGCAACTCTACAGGGCTTTCACCATCTTAAATAATGAGCCCTACCATAACGATTAGTGGAAAACCTTAAGGTCAATGAGTTTTTGAAGACCATCTTCTAAAGGCAATAAATCTCTTTTAAGCACTTCCCTCATTTTTGAGATATCAGGTTGTCTTCTGCTCATATCACCCTCTTTTAAAGGAGGTAGATTCACAATTTTCGATTTCGAACCTGTTAGCTTTATGATTAAATCGGCCAAGTCTTTTATGGTAATAAGCTTGTCATTTCCAATGTTAATCACATCGTTTACATACAAATTGTTTTCAAATATTTTAATGCAAGCCTCCACATTATCGTCTATATAACAGAAAGTACGTGTTTGGTTACCATCTCCATACACCGAAATATCATGGTTGGTAAGTGCTGCTTTCATGAATTTTGATATAACAAAATCAGTGCTTTGCTTTGGTCCATAGGTATTAAAGAGCCTAAATATGGTATAATCTAAATCGTATTCTACTTGGTAACTTTTGCAAAATGCTTCACCCACATTCTTTACGATTGCATAAGGTAACCTAGAGTTTAATGGGGTAGTGTGTTCGTTTTGAGGTAATTCTACCGGCTCGCCATATACTTCTGAAGATGAAGAGTAGAACACCCTTTTTACCCCAGAGTTTTTGGAGAGGTCTAAAATATTTTTGATGCCTTGAATATCGTCTAACACCATTACCGGGTTGGCTAAGGTTCTTTTAACGCCTACTACAGCGGCAAAATGTAAAACATAATCAAACCTGTAAGAGGTCATTATTGGTGCAATATCAGCGTAATTATTTACATCGCACTTGATAAACTTTACGTTTTTAGCTTTTGGAATTTTACGTTTTTGCCCGGTTAAGAAATTATCTACTAGAACAATCTCGTATGATTCGTTTCTAGCAAGCGCCTCAGCCAATGAGCTAGGAATAAACCCAGCACCTCCCGTAATTAAAATTTTACTCATTCCTTAATTCTTTTGTTCGTTCATCAACGCTTGTTCCCAATTCCAAGCATCTCTCATCGCATCGGTAAGGGTTTTTTCTGTTTTCCAATTCAGGGTGGAGTTTGCCTTTGTGGTATCTGCATAAACAGCTTCTACATCGCCTTCGCGGCGTGGAGCAAAACTATATTTTATGGATATACCTGTTGCCTCTCTAAATGCATTAACCATTTCAAGTACCGAAACACCAACACCCATGCCTAAATTAAATACTTCAAAATTGTGTTCAATCTTATTGTTGATGAGCCTTTCTACCGCACTAATATGAGCTTTTGCAACATCAACCACATGAATGTAATCTCTTACGCAAGTGCCATCAGAAGTGTTCCAATCGTTACCAAAAATCTTTAATTCTTGTCTTAAACCTCTTGCAGTTTCTGTAATGTAGGGTACCAAGTGGTGCGGCGGACCATCTTGAAACTCTCCAATAATTGAAGATTCATGCGCCCCTATAGGATTAAAATAGCGTAATGAAATAACGTTGATGTCTTTTGCATGTGCTGTATCTCTAAGTATTTCTTCACCCATTTTTTTGGTGTTTCCATAAGGCGAAACCGCCGGTTGAATAGGAGCATTCTCGCTTACAGGCAATTCTTCGGGGTTGCCATAAACGGTGCAAGAAGAAGAAAATACAATAGAGGGAACATTAAATTCTTGCATTACCTCCAACAGGTAAATGGTAGAAACTAAGTTGTTGTAATAGTATTTTAAAGGGTCATTAACCGACTCATTTACAATAAGGTAAGCGGCAAAGTGAATAACGCCTTTAATTTCGGGATGCTTTTTAAACATAGCCACCATCTCTTCTTTGTGGCACATCTCAACCTTTTCAAAGATGATTTCTTTGCCAATAATCTTCTCAATTCGGTCTTTTACCTCAATGTCAGACTCAGATAAATTATCGATAACAACAGGCGTGTAGCCTGCATTTACAAGCTCTACCACGGTATGCGAACCTATATATCCTAAACCTCCGGTAACTAATATTTTCATAAACTATGGATGTGCAGCAAATCTAACTAAACAAGAATGTTTAAAAAGTGAGCAATATCTCCTTTTTATTGGTGTTTATCCTTTTTTTTGCAGTTCAATGAGAAAAACGGTCTATTTCTTAGGTACTAAAGAGATTGGCAGCGAATGCCTTCAAATCCTAATCAACCATTATCATCAAAAAGAGGTTGAAATTATTGGGGTTTTAACTAATGATAGGTCTTTGGGGGGAGAAAATAAATCTGTAAAAGAATTAGCCATTGAAAATAATTTGAAGGTTATTGAAGATTTAGCCCAATTCGAAAATGAACCTGATGCAGATTTTATCATCTCGGTACAATACCACCAAATATTATGGCAACGCCATATTGATAAAGCCACCACATTAGCTTTAAACCTACACATGGCTCCATTGCCAGAATACAGGGGGTGTAATCAGTTTTCGTTTGCTATAATCGATGAAGCTAAAACCTTTGGAACAACGCTTCACCAATTGGTGAGGTCTGCAGATGCCGGCCCAATTTTGTTTGAAGAAAGGTTTGTAATGCCCGATGAAATTTTCGTAAAAGAACTCTATCAACTAACCTATGAAAAAAGTATAGCCTTATTTAAAAATCATATAGGTGATATCTTTAAAGGAAGTTACCAACTTACACCTCAAGAGCAATTAGAGCAGGAGAGGGGCTGTTCTTTGCATTTCAGGAAAGAAATTGAGGCTTTAAAATTGATAGATGCTAATTGGGATGCAGATAAAAAGAAAAGATACTTCAGGGCAACTTACTTTCCGCCGTTTGAACCTCCTAAATTAAAAACCGAAAATGGTTTAGTTCCATTATCGCTAGCGCAATACCAATTGTTTTAATGAAACTGTGTTTTACCGTTACCAACGACCTTACTTACGATCAAAGAATGGATCGTATTTGCACTGCATTAGCTAACGCAGGGTTCGAGGTGGAATTGGTAGGTAGAAAGAAAAGAAACAGCCAAATTTTAAAAGAAAAGCAATTCGTTCAAAAAAGGTTAAATTGTTGGTTTTCAAATGGTAAAATATTTTACCTAGAGTATAACTTTAGATTGTTTCTCTATCTTTTATTTAGTGCAAAAGATGTGTATTGCGCTATAGATTTAGATACCATAATCCCAAATCTATGGGTAGCGAAACTTAAGGGTAAAAAGCTTGGTTACGATGCTCATGAGTATTTCACAGAGATGGAGGAGCTTGCCAAAAGACCTTTCACCAAACGAATTTGGAAGATGGTTGAGCGCTTTGCGGTGCCCAAGGTTAACTTTGCCTACACTATTTCTAACGGATATAAGCAGCTGTTTGAGACTGAATACCCTATAAATTTTGAGGTGATAAGAAATGTGGGGTATAAGAACTTATATCCTTCCACAAAAAGCGAAAAGCCTGTAATTCTCTACCAAGGAGCAGTTAATGTAGGCAGAGGCCTTGAAGAAACCATTGAAGCGATGCAAAATATAGATGCCAAGCTTTTGATTTGCGGAAGTGGAGATATTATAGACCAACTAAAGGCTCTAGTAAATCAATTAGGAATTAACAACAAAGTTGAATTCAAAGGCTATGTGGCCCCTGATGAGCTAAAAAAGATAACGCCAACTGCAACGATTGGGCTTACTTTATTTACAAATGAAGGGCTTCATAACACCAACTCACTCTGTAATCGCTTTTTTGATTACTACCTTGCCGGGTTGCCACAATTAACTATTTCATATAATGAATATATTGCTTTTAATCAGCAGTTTGAAGTAGCTTACTTAATTAATAAGGTTAAGCTTTCTGAGATTGAAGAAGGGATAAATTTTATGCTTCAAAACCCTGATTATCTGGCTAAGCTGAGTGAAAACTGCAGGGCAGCAGCTAAACTTCATAATTGGGAAGAAGAGCAGCAAAAGTTAGTTGCTATTTACCGCAACTTATAAAACCTTATAAGCCTTTATAACAACTTCGTTTTGGTTTAAGCCTAAGTAGTTTAAGTCTAAACCAGAATCTTTGGTTTTAATCAACTCAGTTTTGAAGCCTACGCTTTGCAGTCGGTGTGTAAAATCATCTAGATTATACCATCTCAGGTGGTCTTCTTGGCCAAATTTGGCTAACCTTACCTTTGGGTCTTTTTCTGTGGGGTCTTCAATGGTTTCTCCTTCTCTAAAAGGTACTTGCAAACAAATGTAACCATTCGGATTAATAATTCTGTGCAATTCTTTCATCGCCTTAATATCATTTGGTACATGCTCTAAAACATGGT
>JAAZVO010000303.1 GCA_018623405.1 Crocinitomicaceae bacterium | reverse complement strand
GCAAAGCCCATTTGCTCAACAGAGTGGTGTACTTTGTGGAATTTCCAAAAGAAATCGAAACGGTGTAACATTACATGTGTAAACCACTGGATAAAGTCTGTAGCCACAAAAAAGATAAGCAGTTGCGCCCATTGTGGCATGGTTGAAATATCTACCAAGGCCAAATCTTTAAGGTTGATGCCAACCAATTTTTTGAAGATTTCTTCAGTTCCTGTGCTGAAGGCAGCAAAAATTACAATCTTAAAAATGTAGAAGTTAAAGAACATGTAAAAGGCATCCATCCAAAAATCTTTTCTAATGATGGGTTGGTCTTTTCTCCAAGGAAAAGCAATTTCTAATCCCCAAACCACTAAAGAAAGGATGATTAACCACCAAAAGTAATTTACGTACCAAGGGCTAACTTGAAAAGTAATTTCGTTCCATGTGTAGTTGGCAAACCCAATCCATGAGTTTTTTACCATTTCCCATAAACCGGGTTGGTATTCTGCTTGGGCTACCTCTTCTTTAGTATCAGGAACCATTACATCAGGACCTGTAACAACAGGTAAATCATCAAAGTAGCTCCATTCTACCCAAGAACCATCGTAGTTTTTAACGTTTTTAAAATCCAAAATTTCGGTTAGCACAAAAGTGGTGTGTGCCGATCTAACGCCTGAGTGGCAATAGGTAATTATAGCCTGATCTTTAGTGATACCCATTTGGGCCATTTTTTCTTCTAACTCTGCTACAGGCTTAATTTTTTTATCGCCATTGTAATTAATACAATTTGCCCAATCGTTATTTAAGCTCGTAGGAATACGGCCTGCTTTAAAGGCGCCATCTTTCTGTACCTTACCTTCAAACTCGTCAAGTGTTCTTGTATCTAAAATAATTACATCAGGATTATCTATGGCGTTTAAAACTTCCTCTTTACTTGCCATTATAGAGGTGTTTATGGATTCGCCCAAGGTATAGTTTGTTTGTGGGTAGGTAGCAACTTCTGTTGTTGTTTCGTAACCTTTTGTAGCCCAATCAGACAAGCCTCCATTTAAAAGCTTGATGTTTTTTACATCATAAGATGCCAAAATCCACCATAGGCGAGCCGCCTCGCATAAACCATTGTCATCGTAAATAATAAGTAAATCATCATTTGAGATTCCCTTTTGGCTAAATAACTGCTCCATTTGGGCTTTGGTAGCCATAACGCCATTATAGGGTGGAGTAGGGTCAGTAAAGTCAGACCTCCAAAGATTTATTGCTCCGGGAATATGCTCTTTTGCAAAAGCATCATTCTTTTGAACATCAATAAGCTTTATATTCTCTTGTTGGATGATCTCACTTAACTCTTCTGAAGAGATCAATGCGTATTGTGCAATTCCTGAAAAGGAAAAGAAAGACAATACCAATCCGATGATTAAACTTTTAGTTTTCAAGTACATACCAATCTATATTAGTTAAATTTTCACGTCTGCCTTTATTTTCTGGGGCATAGTTTTTTGCTAGATAATTCAATATTTTTTCTTCGTTATCGCCAAGGTCCCAAAGCTTTTGGGTTTCTTGCATCCATCTTATCATGTCAAGCCAACCTTGTTTAGTAGCTCTGTTTTGTGTTACTAACTTTAACGAATGGCAGGCTCCACATGTTCCCATTACCAACTCGTAACCATCATCTGCAATTAAGCCCGAGGGTACATGAATTCCATTTACCACATCTTCGCTAGGGGCAGAGGGGGCTGCAGTGGAGGCAATTTCAGTTTTGGGTGCTTCAGGTTGTGTATCTAAAATTTTAGAGAAATCCGGATTAACCACAATAACAACGGCTAATGCCACAACTACCCAAAATAATCTGCTTACTAATGTTACTTGGCGATCTAGGTTTTGGAGCGCCTTTTTAAATCTTTCTTCCGATCCTGAACTCATACTCTTTTTACAGCAATTCTGTGGCAAGCATTGTTTAAATATCCTTTAGGATTCCATCCCGGAATTACCATTGGTTGCGAAGTATTATTACTATCTACAGCCCTTGCCCAAACCTCGAAATAGCCTTCTTGAGGTAAAGAAATTTGCGTATTAAAATGTTGCCATGCATTTTTATTGGCAGCTGCAGAGAGGTTGGCTTTTTTCCAAGTAGTTCCAAAATCAATAGAAACCCAAACTTCTTTTATGGTTTTATCTCCTGCCCAAGCATGGCCTCGCACTTCAAAAGATTGGCCGCCCTTTACCATTGCCCCTGATTTAGGATAAGTAATAATTGACTTTACAGGCATGGCCTCAATTATTTTCATGTCTTCGTCGGGCACTTTTTGGCCGGGCTCAACAGGATATTTTGGCACGCGGTAGCTAGTACCTTTCATTTTTGGCCCGTCGTGAACTTTGTTTCTAACAGATATTTTGGTGAGCCATTTTCCTGAAGTAGATGCAGGCCAACCGCCAATTACCAAGCGCAGAGGATATCCATTTAGCACAGGAATATCTTCGCCATTCATTTTCCATGCAATTAGGGTTTCATCTTCCATTGCCTTTGCAATAGGAACACCTCTTGAAATAACTACCTTTTCAGGATCGCCGCTAATGTGTGTGTCTGCACCGTAATATCCAATGTAAACTGCATCAGATTTTACGCCAACATCATTTAATATGTCTTTTAGCCTAACACCTGTCCATTGAGAACAGCCAATAGCACCAACATCCCATTGGTTACCTTTTGCAGGAGGGTTAAACTCTTTACGTCCGTTGCCACCACACTCAATGGTGAGTTGGTAGGTGTACTGTTTAAATTTAGATTGTAGCTCTTTTAAGGTATAAGATTTAGGAGCATTCACAGATTCGCCTTCAATGGTAAGTTTCCAGTTTTCGAGGTCGAAGTTTTGTGGAGGAATTCCATTGTTTCTTACAAAGTGAACATCTGCAGGAGTAACCTTTGGGTCTAATAAATGAGCCGGTGTCTCTGCATTAATGGGCTTGTTGTTTAAGATCATTAAATCTTTGTGTTTGCCCTCTAGCAGAAATTCTTCTCCACCTTGCAAGCCAACAGGCTCTAATGCTTTAGGGAAATTTTCTGCAAATACTATTTTAGAACCTAGTAACGCACCAAATATAGCAGCTGCCGACCTTGATATAAATTTTCTACGGTTTAAACCTAAGTTGGATTCTTTTTTAGACATGATGTGGTATGAGTAAAAACGAACAGCGAAATTATTTCAGCAGTATATTTTATACTGTGATTAAAATCACCTTTTCAAATGTTATT
>JAAZVO010000063.1 GCA_018623405.1 Crocinitomicaceae bacterium | reverse complement strand
ACTACGGTTGAATCTGTAACAATGGTAGTATCATGGGTTCCTAAAGCCAATAAATCTAACCCTCGGTCTTGTACAATTTTCTTTACACCCGGAACGCTAAATCTTCCAATTTCGGTTAAAGCTTGGTCAAAAGCAATTATTTCTTCAGTTCCGTTGTCAACAACATAAATTAATTCATCAAACCCGGCTAAAATGTCTGTGGGGTACACAAATCCATTTAGAATGGGTTGAATAGGAACATAAGCTACTTCTCTTGCTTGAAATTCTGGTTTTTCAATGAAAGAAAGGTCAGTTTTATCTCCAAAATATTTTTCACATCCTCCTAAAAATAATCCCAATAGCCCAATTGCTAATATTTTCAAACTACCTCTCATCTTTCCATTTTATTAAATTGAAAAAATAACCCGAAGTTGTGTTGCATGCCAAAGAAGTTTGTTGGATTAACGCCATAATCAATCCTTAAAGGATGGGCGCCAATTCTGCTTCTTAAACCAATTCCGAAACTTGGTAACCTTTGCCCTTCAACACTTAGCTTTATTCCGGCTCTTGCAAAAAGTAAATCTCTGTAATTGTATTCTGCTCCAATTCTAAAATTCTCTGCATTATCGTTTGGATGATTTAACTCGGCTATCACCAAAACTGAATGAAATTCCGATTTATAAGGAACCATAGATAAACCCATTTTAAAAACTGTTGGAACGGTATAAGGGTTTAAATCAATTGAGGCTGAATCTCTATTAAAGCCAACTGCAAGAAAATCACCGTTTAAAGTAGAATTTCCACCGAAGTTCTGCACCATAACAGCAAACCTTAAGTCTTTAAAGTCTGTTTTATATGAAAAGCCAAGATCAGCCGCTGCAGTATGGTTGGTATATTGAGCTATTTGCTCATAAATGTATTTTATGGTTAACCCCATGCTAAACATATCACTTAAGCTTTTAGCGTAGGTAAGGCCAATGGCATTGTTTGAAACGTAAAATAATTCTCCTGTACCATATGGCTGAAACTCAGTTCTAACCTCAATTGCTCCGGAGTTTAGTGAATTTATGGATAACCCAAAGTGTGAATTCTTTACGGGTAAAACGCCTGAAAGAAAACTTTGCTGAACACCTGCACCTACCACCAAATTAGAAGCCGCTGCACTAAAAGCATTAGTTGAGGTTATTAATGCAGGGTTATTAAATAATGAATACCCATCATAATTTATAGCAACGCTTGCTCCACCTAAACTTAAAGACCTTGGGTTAACATCATTCTTTAAGAAACTCAATGTAGATAGACCTGAACGTTGCCCACCATAGTTCGGAAGCAATTGTCCAAAAACATTAGCCGACACAAAAATCAATATGATTATTAACAACCTCCTCATTAAAATCTAAAGCTTAAGCCGCCAAGTATTTGACGAGGTTGTAAATATCTTGCAGGGTCGTTTGGTGGTTCACCTCTTTCTTCAGGACCAACGTACCTTGGATCTCTCCAGTTGTTAGGTACATCATCTCCAGGCTCGTAGGCTCTTCCAGTAACCGGATTTATTATTTGAGCATTTTTATTGTTGGTGAGGTTCCTAATTTCAAATGTTAGGGTTACGCCTTTTCCATCTTTTACCGGGAAAGTCCTTGAAATTTTAGTATCTATCCAAAACCATGGAGTAGCTTGCTCTTGCAGGTACTGATCGTCTAGAGAAATAAATAATGGCCTCCCTAAATCATTGTATCCTTCAAGTGCTTGGGGAGTATATCTAAAACCTGATTTATACGTTGCTGATGCAAATACTACAAAGTTTTTAAAGTTTAATCTACCTATTTTAATAGTTGAATCTGGACTGAACGTTGCTCCCAACTTAAGGTCCCAAGGTCTATCGAAACTTAAGAACTGTTCAGTAGAAAGTTCAACTTGCCCATTATTTGCAATTTGAAGACCCGCTTCTCTTGCAGAGTTAGACTTTCCTCTTGCAACTTGATAGGTGGCGTTGAAGAATGTTCTGAACATGCTGCCAAACCTTGTGTAAACACCTAATTCTAACCCCAAGATTTTTGCGTAATCTTGGTTGATAAACATCCTTTTTGTTACCGGTCTTCCTGTTTGGTCTTTTGTAATTACACTTCTTTGAACTATGTAGTCGAAACGGTTATTATTAAAAGCAGAAACTGTAATAGCAACATCTTTAGAAAGCTGAGATTTTGTTCCAACCTCATAAGATACATTGATTTCGGGGTTTAAGTTGGGATTACCTAAAAACGATAAGAAAGATCTATCCTGAAATTCAGGGTCTAACCCTGCATAAACAAACCGTGGATGTGGCAACCTCATTGAGTGGCCGTAGTTGAAGAATAGGATATTGTTTTCTGTAACCGGGAACGAAACATTTACTTTTGGTAATAACCTAGATTTTACTCTCATTCCAAACAAGCCAAAAGTTTCATTCATGTAATCTTGTCTTACTTGGTCTATTACCGGCGAAAGGGTGTCATTTACAGCATCGTCAGCAAATCTTCCCGGCATCCAAAAGTTCCATCTTAAACCCAAAGTAGCTTGAATACCCTTGTAGGTAATTACATCTTGAAAAAATAACCCTCCTGAAACGGGATTTACCTTCCAGATATCATTTGATGAACCTACGCTAATAGAAGGAGTAGATACAGTATCAGATATTTGAATTGGAGCTCCAACCCATGGCCTGGTAACATCTACCCATTGGTATTCAGTTAGCTTTATTTCTTCTCCAAATGATAGTCTGTGGGCTTTGTTTTTAGGATAGTATGAAAATTTCGTTTTTATGGTGTATTCCTCAACATAGTGATCGTGCCAAACAGGAGAAATCCCGCCATTATTTACTAAACCCGGACCGGGTAGTACAAGCCTTACAGAGTCTTCTGGGTTAAACAACTCAACAGGAGCGGTTACTATTGAAGCTTCATCGTAAATCTGATCAACAGTTTCTGCCCTAAAAGGTCTTCCATTGGCATCTGCTCTCAAGTTGGTAAATAATCTTCCTAGCGATACACTTAAGTTTAAGTTGTTATTAATAAAGTGATTTAAATTAAATGCTGTAAGGTTTGAGTGATGGGTGTAAGTTGTTGCATTATCTAAATTCAAACTTCTTTCCCACTGGAAACCGGGCGCCAATATTGCATCGAAACCTACAATTTGCAACGACCTTGTATTTTGATTTATGGCTAAGCTGTGTTGATTGGTTAAGGTAAGCTTTGTTCCGGGCTTTAACTGATAAGCCAATTTAAATGTGTGTGAGAATTTATTATCATATCTGGGTGCCCAAAGCGAATCGTTATTGGTAAACAAAGAGCTATGCAATTGATTGGCTGTTGAACCAAAATATTGATCGGTTAAATTCATAGAAAGGTTATTGAAAAAAGTAACATTATTGTTAGTGAAAGGAACAGGTCCTGCGAATGATAATTCAGCATTATCAGTTTGCCATTGTGCAGCACCATCATAAAGACCTATAAAATTATCGGTTTGCCAGTTTCCACTTACTTGATAGCTGTTACCACCTTCTTTAATTTGTGTTGTAATTACTCCCGATGAGCCATCGCCAAACTCAGCACCTGCACCGCCGGTAATAAGTTGTAAATCTCCTATTGAACCACTTGAAACCTCAACGCCAAAACCAGTACCTGCTAAAGGGTCTTGGGCAGAAATACCATCAACTAAATATTGTGTTTCATAAACACGCGCACCTCTAATTTGAAGTCCATCAGGTGTTTGGCTAACCCCTGCCTGCATGGCCACTACATCTTGAACGTTTCTAACATTCATTTTGCTAATTTCCTCTGAAGTAATTTTAACTTCAGATGCAGCCGATTCTAAATTCACAAGATTTTTCTCACCAACAATCACAACTTCTTGAATGGTTTGTGCCCTAGGAGTTAGCTGAATGTCAAGGGTTCTTGTTTTTCTGGCTTCTATATTAATACCATTAAAAACCTTATCTGCAAAACCTAAAAATGAAACTTTAATAGAATAATCACCGGGTTTAATATCGGTAATTTTGTAGTCTCCATTTATTCCGCATGAGGCTCCTTTGTATGTTCCTAAAACAACAACAGTAGCACCTATAAGTGTTTCTTTTGTTGTAGCATCGGTAACAACTCCTTTCAGTGTACCTGTAGATTGTGCCCAAACATTAAGCACAAAGCTGATTGAGAATAATATGGAAACTAGCTTTTTCACAGGCCTAATTCATTTAACATGGTTTCCATAAGTTGTTGTTGGGCACTGGGGTCTTTATCTAACTGATGCAATTGCACTGAAAAGAAAATTTGAGTATTACCTCTTCTAGCGCCAACAACATTTGGGCCTACCCAGCCGCCGCCAATTTTTAATTGCCCTTTGTAAATTGGCGTTGCATCTTGTGTTGGGTGAAAAGGAGAAACCCCGGCAAGTAAGAATTGGGGATATACATTTGGCCAAGTTGGTTGATTTATGGCAACAATGCCACTATCTTGATCTAACCTAGCCTGACCATTAGAAGTAGAGATACTATCAACAGGAAAAACCTCTGAAATAGCTGTAATATCGCTAGTTGTAGTAAATGAAGTGGTTACAAAAGCTTTTCCATTTTCGTTAAAATATTGTTGAAGGCTAGGTGCCATAAAATCTAGTAATAAAGCACTTTGTTGGTTAAATGGATTTGTAAATACGTTAGCATCAGAATTAATGAATAATCCATCGTAACTTTCAATGATTAAGGGGAATGTTTGATCCCAAAATTTGGGTTGTAAATCAGCTAATCCATAATCAATAAAATCAAAAGATTTGTTGGTTAGTAATGTTTTGTATTTATCGGTTGTTGCCTTGTCTTGTCCTGTGATAAATAACAAGTTGTTTTTCTTGTTTGATACAAAAAAGGTATTTGAAGTATCTTCTGCGCTTTCGGCTCCTGCAAAATCTTGTACCTTTAAATACAAAACATTGTCGCCATCGGCATTAAAACCGGGTAAGCTTATTGGAGTTTCAATGTTGTTATAAAATAGGCTAGCAGTTGTACTGCCTGATGCGGTTGGATTAGAGGATACCATAGATAATATGGTGGCATTTAGAGGAATTTCTGTCCAATTTCCTGAGTTACATTTTAAATAGGCATTTGTAATGGTTTCGAAACCATCTGCATCATCTGCAGACCATGAGAATGTAACAGCTAAATGATTAGAATCAAGCGGTAAGGTTGATGCAACAAATTGAGCTGAAGGAGGAGAGTTTTTTAGTGGCACCCTCAAATATGATGGGGTAGGATCTTTTGCACCTTGATCATCAATGGCTCTAATGTAAAAATCAATATCGGTGGTGTCTTTACCTTGCTCAAGTGGAAAAACAAAGGTGCTGTCTTGAGTAGTAATATACGACCAATTGGTGTTGTCTAAAGACATTTCATATCCCACCACATAGCCATCTATATCAGTACCAAACCAAGAAAGGCGAACCCTTGAGTTTAGTCTATCATCACCCGATAGATTGATGCTTTCAAATACAATCTTGGTATCAGGGGCTTGGTTGTCAAGCTTTTCTCCTTTATCGCAAGAAGTAAAAAACAAAAGACTAATGAAAATGTAGAGGAGATTTCTCATAAAAACAAATCATTCCCACCCAAAAAAGGGTAGGAATGAAGTTTTATTCTAATTATTCAATGATAATTTTCTCAGTTTTTAAGACCTTTTGGTCTTGAGTTCTCAAAGTAACCATGTAAACTCCGCTTTCAATAAATGAAATGTCTAAGTTTTGAATTGGATTCATTGAAACTCTAGAGAATACATGACGACCAGATAAATCGTAAATATCAATTTGGTAAACATCATCTGTAGGATAGTTGAAAGTAACTTGACCATTAGATGGGTTTGGATAAATTGATGGAGTATTTAAATGATAAAATTCATTTACGTTGTTATTGTTGTTTGTGGTATCGGGCTCACATATAAAACCTGCAGGGGTTAAAGTTTCGCTGAAACCAACTATATCATCATTATTTCTAGGTAATAATCTGTAATTAGAGAAACTGTAATACATCAAACCAATTAGGGCATCCATATCTTGGTTGGTGTTTGTAAGTACAGGGTCAACTTCTAATTGGCCATCATTAGCAATATAGAATGAATCTGTAATTAAAGAAACATATAATGATGAGTAAGAAGAGGAAGATTGTCTTCCGGAAAGAACCCTCATGTTGCTAGTTCCTCCTTGAGTTGAGCCAATACCGTAATCACCAAAACCCATGTCAGCTTCATTAATGTAAACTTTCCCTCCGCCGGGAGCTTCAGCGTTTAATAGCATTGATTCGAAAGCTTCAAGGTTTGAACCTGGATTTGATGGATCTACTGCGATTGGGTCTAGTAATTTGTAATTTCCGGTTCTGGTTACAGCAGTAGCTTGAAGTCTAGTCATTCCAAAATCTTCTTCAACAAATCCTGTGATTGTTGCTTCCTCACCTCTACAAAGCGCAATAAGGTCTGGAGTACCTAAACAGATTATACCTGCGTATTCTGTTGCGCCATCTTGCTGAATGTAAACATAACCAATGTCATTTGCTTTTGCTGTAGCTGTAACATATCCTGTTAAGGTTACCTCTTCACCTGCAAAAGAAGAAAGGTCGCTACTTCCATAAGTTCTTTGAACATCAACAATTTGTAGCCCATTATCTCTAACCACATAATGGTAAACATTCGGAATAGTTGCACTAGAAGGGGTAAAGGGGAAAGTCGTTGTGTTAGAAGCATCGTCTGTAGCTTCTAAAATGTATCTAATTACTGTGCCATCTGCTTGAGCAGGTATTGTAGCTTCATAACTATCTCCTGTTGTGTTTGTCATATTAACCACAGTAAAAGCTGATACAGGATCTGTTGTGTTGGTTGAATATTTTAATACTGCTGAGGTAACCGAGCCATCAAAATCAGTAATATCTGCACTCACAACTACATCGTCAGAGCTAGTTGGTACAGCAATATCTCTTGCAATATTTGCAAAGTTTGGAGGAGCAACTCCTATGTCATAATCACCCGCTACAGTTGGGTTTATCTCATAACCTCTACCTGCATTACCTGTACAACCATTTTCAGAGTGAATAATCATTCCTCTTATGTAGTTATATTGAGTTCCAACAGGAGGTGCAACAAACGAACCTGTTGAAGCAGGAGAACCTGGGTTTACTGTTGAGTGTGAAGGAAGTCTTTGAGCAAGGAACCTATCACTAACATTGATTACGTTACCATTTTGGTCGGTAACATCTAAACTAACTCTGCTACCTCCTGAAAAGAAGTTTACAGCAGTAACAGTTACATTTTGAATTTCAACATAGTTACCTTCCCACTGCTCACCTGTTTCTAATTGGTTTACCCTTTGGTTATCATTTAAGTCTCCAACATTTACAACGATTGGAGCTGGTGCAGATTGAGAGCTAATAATTTGAATTGCAGTTGATGAAACAGGAGTTAATTGAGTTTCACCATCATATGAACCGACCCTACAAGTAGCTTTTATTCTATCACCAGCCAAGAAATTTTGATAACCTGGGTAAGGATCTGATGTTCCATCAATTACCAACATTAAGTCTACCCCCATAAATGGTCCACCTTGACCACCATTGGCAGTATCAACAACATTGATAAATGGTCTATTTCCTCCTGTGATTGAACCTGAAGCTACTTCAGAAAGGTTGGCATCAACTGAAATGATTCCTTCAAAGTGAACTACGCCACCCTCATAAAAAGAAGAGTCTTCGCAAGCTTGAAGGGTAGCTAACGGAACAAATTGAATGTCATAAACACTTACCGTGTCTACGGATTGTGCTTTGGAAGCAAATGCTCCAAAAACGATTGAAAAAATAAGTAATAGTCGTTTCATAATTTACCTGTTTTTGTGTTTATAGTTGTTTTCGTTTTTATTTAATTATCGCAAATTTTCCTTTGTACAGTTGTCCTGTATCAATATCTTCAACAGAGAAAACAAAAAGACCTCTGGATATTATTTGAGTGTCTTTTGATAATAAATCCCAGCTATGCTCTCCGCCGGAGAATTTGTTATTTTCAGGATCTTCACTTCCAAAAAATTCAAACCATTTTGAATCGGAGCCATTGTAGCTTTCATCGTGGTAAATTTCATCAATTATATCGCCTGCGGCACTAAAAATTCTGATGTAGCATCTTTTGGGTAGGTTAGCAAAAACCAACCTTCTGCTTTCTTCTGGGCTTCTTGTTTCACCTTCCCATGCTGCGCCTGCATAATATGGATTTGGATAAACAAATGGTTCGTTTTTATCCATATCATCATTTGGTTGTGTGCCAGCAAAAACTCTAAAGTTGTTGCTAATTAAACTACTTTCTAAAGGTTCTAAATTTGATTCCGGATTTCCTCTATCAAAAGCGGTTACAGCTACAGCATATTGCCATCCATTTTGAATGTTGGGAATTGAGTATTTGTAGTGAAATGTATCGCCCTCAATAACCTCAGGGGTAGTTAATAAAATACCCTCAAAACCTGTTTCTTTAAAATAGCCATTTTGGGGAATGTCATACTCTGCAGCTAACACTAAATCATTGGCTAAATCAAGTGTTTTGGTAACATCAAACCCAAGGTTGGTAAGGTAAACTCTGTAGCCTTCAAAATCTTTGGTAAGGGTAATTGGGTCTATAGATGCTTCAGCATTATTGCTCCAATAAATATCAATTCTATTGGTATCTGCAATAACTTTTGTTTTGGGAATATCAGGTGGAGTAGGAAGTATGAATCTTGTTATTTTACCATCATCATCATTATCCTCTCCCGGGTCTAACTTTCCATTAAAGTTTATGTCTTCACCATTAAATGCAGTTTGAGCCCAAGCAGCGTTGTCTATTAAATTTTGCCTTTGAAATAGGGTGTTATTCCCATTCGGGTTTCCATCTTCATTTTTAGGTGCTAAAACAAATGCATAAGAAACAGTTATGGTATCTCCCGGATCAAAATCTGTAAAAGGACCAACTGAAATTAAATCTGACCTGTTTCCTGCTTGGTTAAGTTCATCTTGAAAGTCTCTAGCAACCCCATTAGCGCAATCAGGTGAAGTTGGGTCTGTCCAACAAGCGTTTTTATTTAATCCTTCTCGCATTTTAAAATATCGTTGTTGGTCGGTACTTGGCAAAAAGAAAAGTGCATTTGAAGTATTGTTAAACTCCCAAGCAGAGTAGTGGGCTTCAAAATCAGTTATTACTTCACCTGTTCTGCTCATTGTATCTACTAACGGATGACGAAATCCTTTTTTATCTTCTGCGCCCAAGAACTTTTGGGCAATATAACTTTCAGTAAAGCCTATATCTCCTGAATGATCGTAGCAGTAAGCCAATACAAGAGAATCCATAAACCCATTACCTCCTTTGTTATAAAATGCCGCACCTCCAGAACCAGCAGGAGTAATATCAACATTTCTAACTACGGTATTTGCCCAGAATCCAAAATATGGGTTTTCAATGGTGTTTTGCCCTTCGTTTATTAAAGTAAAATTGAGGATTACAAAAAAATCTGAAAAGCTGTAATTCCAATTGTAAGATTCTTGAATTACCTTAATGTTTAGCGGATTGTTATGTCCTTGTATTGGAATAGATGTGCCCGGAACTTGAACGTTTTTGTCAGAGTAAACGGCTACAAAATCTTCGTGAGAAACCGCATCGGGTCTGTAGTTAGGGTTATCAAATAATGAGGATCTTCTAGTTAGTTGGGAGCCAATTTCTCCAGTAAACTCAAATCCCGACCTTCCTGGAGCATAGCCTTGAGGTGCATCATAAGCAGAGGTAGAAACAATTTCTTGTCCGTTTACCAAACCACCAAACCAAATGCCCGATTCAAATAAATGTTCTTTTCCTGAGCCGGCCGGATACTCACAACTTTGATCGCTAGTGCCATCTCTATAGCCTCTAAATGAATTACCGAAAGTTCCAACGTTGGTTATGGTAAGTCTTACATTAGAGGCCGAAGTAACTCTTTCGTCAAAAGATTCTTGCCCTGATAATACACCAAAAGATGCAAAACATAAAAAACTTAATATGCTCCAATTTTTTATTAGCATTCTATTGCTTCACAATTTTTTGAATATGAATTGGTTTTTGATGTTCAGAAATCCTCAAAATATATGTTCCTACAGGTTGATTTTGAAGGGCAAAAGTTTGCAAATTATTTAAAGTTTCAAATGCTTGTTCATAAATCCTTTTTCCTGTAAGGTCTATCACCTCAATTTTCGCGTTTTTAAGAGTAATTACATTGTTGATATGGATAGTGATTTTATCGTCAATTGGATTGGTAACCATTATGTTTTTATTCAATATTTCACCTTCTCTAACTCCCACAGGTATTTTATCCATGGTAATGTCAACCCGCACAGGAAGATGATCGCTTAAATTAAAAAGTGCTGTATCAATGCCTTTTGGAACGCTAAAGTTTTGTGGAAAAATCACAGATTGGTTATACCTGTTTCCATCTTGGCCAACAACCCTAAACGAATTATTAATGTATTCAACTCCATGATTGCCGTCTTTAACAGCTTCGTTAATTAGAATATGGTCAAATCTATCATCCATTCCTCCACCTGTTAAGCAGCCATTGCTATTAACTCTTGTAGATTGGGTATGATAGGCGGCGTAACTGGAGTTGCTATTCCAATTTCCTAAAGCATTTACCGGATCGTAAAAGTTATACGAGGCGTTTGAATGATTTACAAGGTTTTGAAATGCAGATTCATTATCGGTATAAACATTCAAATCCCCAACAAAAAATAAGTTCCCTTTTAAGTCATTAGTTTCAATGTAATCCATTACGGCTGCTGTTGCTCTACCTCTTTGAGCTTCATCGCTAGATGAGTTGCCAGCTTTTAAATGCGCAGCACCTATGGTAATAAAAACTGTATCGGAACCAAAAGTTAAGTTTGGGTCTTTGTAATAAAGCGTGTAAAAGTCAATAACACGAACCAAGTTAGCTCCATTTAAATCTTTTGAAATATAATCTTGTTCGTAGAGTTCAAACTTTTCAGAGTTGAAGAAAAGCATGTTTACCAAGTTTGAACCATTGTTTGAGTAATCGCATTGTTCCCACTTTGTTACTCCATTAATGTTTAATGCTCCTGCAATTAATTTACTAGGATTGGTAAAGTTTGAACCAATTTCTTGACAAACTAGGATATCCGGATTTACAAAGTCAACAATTTTTGCCAATGCATCATCTTTTACATTGGCATCATTATTATTTCCGTTGCAATTGGTTGTCGTTTCTCGGTAATAGGTAAGGTTATAGGTAACAATAGTTGCGGTTTCAAACTCTTGAGCAATAGTTGAGCTTGCAATAATCAAAAACAGAAGGGAAATGAGTTTTAATCTCAAACTAAAAATTTGTGCAAAAATAGGAGTATGTAATCCCTTCTATGTTAACTAAAAGTTAACAAAGAAATTGCTTAACATGCTGTTAATCAGGTGTTTGTAATTTTTATTGATAAAATTTATTCAATATTTTTAGAAAAATTTTGGTACTTGTAGAAGCATAAAATTTATAAATGGATTTTTGAAATCTGATTTATTCCAAATTTGACAACCTAAAAACTTATATTCGCCCTTCATTTTTAGCCTGTGGAAGATAAGCTCGTCATAATTCCTACTTACAACGAGAAAGAGAACATCGAAAAGATGGTAAGAAAGGTGTTTTCTCTTCCCAAATCTTTTCATTTACTCATTATTGATGATGGCTCGCCCGATGGCACAGCAGATATTGTTAAAACACTTCAAAAAGAGTTTGATGGCAGTTTGCATTTGTTAAAAAGGTCAGGCAAGCTTGGTTTAGGAACTGCATATATCAAAGGTTTTAAATGGGGAATTGAAAAAGGCTACCAATACATTTTT
>JAAZVO010000302.1 GCA_018623405.1 Crocinitomicaceae bacterium | reverse complement strand
CCTTGAATCCAAGTTTCTTCTGCATCAATAAATAGACGGGTGTCTGCATCGTAGGCAGTTTGGCAAACAGCTTCTAACCTTTTAATAGCCTTTAGGTAGGATTCCTTTTCTTGAGGCGTTAACGTTTTACCTTCTGTTACTTTTTGAAGGATTGAAAACTTTGCCATTCCGGTCATCTTAAGGCAACCGAATGGAATATTTGGGTTGTTTTTAGACAGCTTTAATATCTTGATTAATTCATCTCTTGTTCTATCTAAATCTTCTTCTTTTTGGGCAGCTTCAACAGAATAATCTAGAATTGAATTTACATGAGCTTTACCCAATTTTTCGATAGTTGGCAGACAATCATTAATACTTGTACCACCGCAAAATTGTCTAAAAATGGTCTTTTTGATAATCCAACCAATAGGTAATTTTAAGTTTAAGGCAAACAAAGTAAGCCCTGAGAAGAATTTAACAATGCTTGGACTTTTAAACAAACTAAAAATCCAATAAGAAAATTGAAGTTCTTTAGTGTTTCTGTATTTAAAAGCAGTTTCCGTATCTGAAAGGTTAATTTTTGATTGCGCCACTAAGGTCTTTACCTCACTCATATTGGTGTCTTTTCGCAAGCAAATTTATCTCAATACATGATTAGAAAAATGTAAAAAATCATCTTATGAAATGATTTTTATTAAATAAGGTTGAATTGCTTTAAGTGATGTTTGATGTGTTTAGATTGAAATAATAACCATTCATCTTTGCTTAACTCTCCAAATATTGGATGAACAGGTTTTACATTAGGATGAGATTGATGATAGTTAAAAAACCTTTCTATTTCAACCTTTAAACTTTCTATGGCTTCTTGTAAATTGGCTTTTCTTAATTGAGGAAGTTTTCCTTTAGGAGCATCAGGTCTATCAAAACCTTTTGGAAACTCTTTGTTTGAAAAAAGAAATTCCCTTCTTTCTTTCATTTCTTCTTTGCTGTTTTTTCGGTCTATGGCAAACCTACCATTAGATATTAACCAAGCCCCTATAATATGTTCTACAAAGTGCTGAGCAGACATAATACCCCAATTTGGTTTAGTGTTAGGGGTTAAGGTGTTTAGTTTATCGATTAATTCCTTTTTAAAAAAATCCTCTGAAAAAACAGTATACTTTTGATGATTCATAACGATTTAAAAATATTCATTTACCAAATGCAAAGTAAAAAAGCTATTATCATGAAAATTAAAGCCTCATTTTTAATGTTATCTATATTGTTTGTAGGATATTCTCTCATTTCTTGCGGACAAAATAAATCTGAAAGACCAAGTCCTCCCGCCACCGTAAAGGGAGAAATTAATGGCGTTTCTGTTGAAATAAATTATTCTCAGCCTGCCGTAAAAGGTAGAGAAATTTGGGGTGAGTTAGTACCTTATGATAAAGTTTGGAGAACAGGTGCCAATGAAGCAACTACAATTACTATTTCTGAGAATGTAATTATTAATGGTAAGGAGCTGAAAGCAGGTAAGTATGGTTTATTTACTATTCCTTCAACTGATAAGTGGACGATAATTTTTAATGAAATTTGGGACCAATGGGGCGCCTATCAATACGATGAATCTAAAGACGCATTAAGAGTTTCTGTTACTCCTAGTAAGTTAACTGAAAATCAAGAAAGGTTAGTTTTTGCGGTAACAAATCAAGCCGTTGAGATGAAATGGGAAAAGCTATTGATTTCAATCCCAATTTCGAAATAATTAAATTCTATAAATCTTTCTTTAAGATTATAAATCAGTACTTTAGTACAACCAAATTTATCAACCATGAAAGTATTAAAGTACATTGGAGGATTTATTCTTATCCTCATAATTGCCATTCTATTATTGGGTTTGGTAATGAAAAAAGAATATTCTGTTGTGCGTTCTATTGAAATTGATGCTCCAAAGCAAGTTGTTTGGAAAAACATTTACAGCTTTAAAGCACAAGATAAGTGGTCGCCTTGGCGTGAATTAGACCCTAATCAAAAAACGGAATACATAGGCGAAGATGGTGAGGTAGGCTCAGGCACTAAATGGGAGGGAGACCCAGAAACTGTTGGAACCGGCTCACAGGAGCTTTTAGCAACCCAAAAGTTTGAAAGAGTTGAATCTAAATTAAGATTTATTATTCCTTGGGAAGCTGAGAATGATGTTTTTATTGCGCAAGAACCAATAGCAAATGGAATAAAAGTTTCTTGGGGATTTAAAGGAGAAATTGGCTATCCTATGAATGTTTTTCTTCCGTTTATGGGTATGGAAAAGTTTATCGGGCAAGACTTTGAAAAAGGGTTGGCTAAACTAAAATCAATATGTGAATCTCAAACTTCATTAGGAACCTATGGTGATTATGAGGTGAAGTATGTTGAGCTTCCTATTAGGTATTATATTACCAAAAGAGACACCGTAAGTTGGGAAGGAATTCAAATGTTTTTTGCAAATAATTTTGGTATTATGGCAAAAGCTATGGCCGAACAAGGGATAGAAATGTCAGGAATGCCTTCTTCTCTAATATACGTTTGGGATTTTGAAAATCAGCAAGCGGATATGGCTGCCGCCATGCCAATTTCATCCAATAGCAATGTTTTAGAAGGATATATGGTAACTGAATTACCAAGTAGTATGGCCATGGTGGTAGAGTATATGGGAGACTATGAAGGCTCCGGAGATGCTCACATGATGATGGAAAAATGCGCCGAAGATTGGGGGTTTGAAATTATAGAACCCGTTTCAGAAGAATATGTTACAGATCCCGGTGAAGAACCGGATACTTCTAAATGGATAACAAAAATCACTTACCCTGTTAAATGATAAATGAAGCCCTCCAATTTTTCGGAGGGCTTTTTATTTAATAGAATATTTTTTCGTTTTATCAATTAATAGAGCCTCTCTCATAACGGCATCTATCTTCTCGAAATCAACTTCACCTTTATCGGAATAGGTAAAGCTACCAACCATCTTTCGATCTTTAAAATCAAGTAAACTTTGCGATTCCTGAAGTTTATTTGCCCTAATAAAAGCCAACTCAACTCCTCCTTTTTTGGGAATGTTTAAATAACATATCCATGTATTTTTAAAATAAAATGGAATGTTATATCTGATTTTTGGCGAAATGCCCTGGTAACTCAATATAAATTGATGAAGACTTAAAGCAAGTTCTTTTTTACTTCCTTCTAAGTTTTCAAAAAACAGGTCAACCCCTTCCATTAATCATCTTCTTCAGGAAGTTTATCTATTTCTTGTTGTAACAT
>JAAZVO010000301.1 GCA_018623405.1 Crocinitomicaceae bacterium | reverse complement strand
GGGTCTTGATATCTTTTCATGTAAACCATTGCAGCGTAGAGATAGGGTTCTGCATCTCTTCTAGTTTTATCCTTTTCGGTATATTTTAATGCATCATCTAAACACTCCTCGTATTCACCCAAAATAAAAGCATCAAAGAGGTCAGTGTATTGCCCACCTACTACTTGGGCCTTTGAAATGGTTAATATTCCAATTAAACAAACAATTGTAAAAGCTATCTTCTTCATAATATCTGATTTATCTATTCAACAATTTTTTCTATATAATCTGAGTTAAGTAGGCTTAAGGCGCCCATGTACTTCAAATCGAAACAAAGGATATCACCTACTTTGTAATTTTTTTTATTCTCGCCAAGGTCAACCACAATCATATCTGAGCTTGCGCCTGAAAATTCAATGGTTTTGTCTTCAGGAATAAGGTAATCGGTTTCTACATCTAATAACCCAACATCTAAAATTGCTCTAAATGCAGTCTTACCGTAATCATCTTCATTCACTTCAAAAACCTCACCTGAAGGGTTTTCTTCCAACACCCCAATTGGTACGATAGGCTTTTCGGTTAATTCAATTATTTGAGCGTAAAGTTTAATTACGCCATCTTTCATACCATTAATCAATCCCCCCGTAAATAAGTCAACCCCAAAAAATAACGACTCTCCAATTCTGAAATGATTAATGCCTTTTGGTAGTTGTTTAGTGGTAAGCAATGGAATAACAACTGAAGTTCCGCCGCTCACCCAAGGAATTTTCTTATCGAATCGTGCCTCAATAAGTTGCTTGTATAAACTCAATTGAATTAGTTTATCTGTGGAAGGCATAACTCCATTTAAGCAATTAAGATTTGCCCCCAAACCCACAACTTCAATATTTGAAAGCTTAAAAATTTCTCCATAAAACGCAACCAAATCTTCTCCCATTACACCTTCCCTCAAGTCACCTAACTCAATCATTATTAAAACCTTGTGGGTTTTATTTTGATTTTTGGCTTCCTCATTTAAACTTTGAATAGTTTTTAATTCGGTATTGAAACTTACATCGGCATACTTAACAACCTTTTTAAGCTGTTTTAGGGCGGGTGGCTTAATATAAACTGTTTGGATAGAAGAGTCTATCTCTTTGATTTTTTTCAAGTTGCTGATACGAGAATCACAAATTTCTTTTGTACCAAGGTTAATTAACTCCCTTAAGTACTTTTCGTTTCCGCAAAGAATTTTAGAAACCGTTGCCCAATCGATATCATGGGGTTTAAAAATGGCTTCTAAAACCTTGTAGTTATTTTTAAGTTTTGCTCTATTTAGTTTTATATAAGCCATTATGCTATTATTTCTCTTGGTAGGTCTTTAGGTAACCTAGTTAATAATTCGTAATTTAATTGTTCACTCATTTCTGCAAAAGACGACACCGTTACTTCCTGCTCTCCTTCACCTCCAATCAAAAATACTGAGTCGCCAATATTGGGCGCTTCAACTTCTGTAACATCTACAGAAGTTGCATTCATGTTGATGGTGCCTACAACTTTTACCTTTACACCGTTTGCCACAACATTACCCGAGTTGCTCAACATCCTTGAATAGTCTTGAGAGTAACCAACCGGTAACACCGCTATTTGCATTGGTTTATTTGCTAAAAATAAGTTGCCATGACCATAGGCATTTCCTTTTACTACCAAATAAATTGATGGCTTTTTACATGCCCACTTTTCAATATGTTGTAGGTTATTGAAATACGCGCTTTGACTAAGTGATATGGTTGAGGCATGAATCATTTTCCTAAGTGGTTTTCTATTATTCCTGAAAAGATTCTAATGCCTACAGGAATTAAATCATCGTTAAAATCATAATCCGGATTGTGAAGTGCTGCCACTTTCTTTCCTGCCACTAAGGCAAACATTGCGCCTGCAAATTGATGGGTAAATCGTCCAAAATCTTCAGACCAATTAAAGGGTTTATCCATTTTTTCGATTTGGTATTGCAACTCTTTGCAAACTGATTTTACGGTTAATGTTGCCTTTTTTGTATCGTAGGTATGGTAGAAATGGTCTGTAAATTCATGATGAGGTTTTACCTTCCACTTTTTACTGATTTCTTCTACTTTTTGGTGTAACTCATTTTCTATTTGTTGCAGCTTATGGTTGGTATGAGCCCTTAGCGTAAACATAAGTACACCCTTTCCGGGTGAAGTTCCAAAGGCAGGTTCTCCTACTTTAGCGTGAATAAGTGTAACCAATCCTTTTCCTTTCAAAGATTTAAAGCGCTTTGCAAATTGGGCTATTTCGGCAATGGCATAAAATGGATTTATTCCATTATGAGGCTCTCCTGCGTGGGCTTCTTTTCCTTTTAGGTCTATAATTAAACCTTTTGAAGCAGATGCAAAGGTTCCTTCTTTGCAAAAAACTTTGCCAAATTCTTCGCCGGGTAAATTATGTAGGGCGTAAAAAAGATCGGGCTTTAAATGTTTTGGCCAATTTTTGAGCGCCCAACCTGTACCATATCCGGTCTCTTCTGCAGCCTGAAACAAAAGACTAACGCTTCCTTTTTTCAAAGGGTTTTCTTTTAGCCAATGCGCCAATCCAACTAAGATAGTCATGTGCCCATCGTGACCACACAAATGACCAACTTCATCATTCTTAGACCTATACTTAAAATTGTTTACCTCACTAATTGGCAATGCATCTAACTCTGCCCTAAATACTAAGTGTAATCCCTTTTGTTTGCCATGATGGGTAGCAACAAAAGCGTTACTCCCAAGGCTATCGAATTTAAAAATACCCAAGGATTTTAGCTCCTCTCGGATTTTTTTTGAAGTGTTTTGCTCCATTCCCGAAAGCTCAGGGTGGGCATGTAAATAATGCCTTAACTCTACTAATTGCTTAAGGTTAGGTGGCATCATTTTGATGGGGTGTAGCGCATTTCTAAATATTTATTGGTGAACCCTAATTTTTCATATAAAAACTTTGCAGGGTTTTCAGGCTCAACATGCAGGGCAACATTTCCTTTACAAAGTTTCATTGCACTTTTCATTAGCTCTTTTCCAAGACCTTTTCCGCGTTGGTCTTTGTGCACGGCTATATACACAAGAATATTTTCGGGAATGTAGCCTGACATTCCCGTTTCATTAATTACAACAGCACCTTTTATTTCGTTTTGCTGAATTTCAAGGAGTACAAAACCTCCCTTTTCATGAACGTAATTCAAACATTTTTGAATGTCTTCTTTCGAGTCTCCATATTCTTCTAAGTGGGTACGGAGAAAGTCAACAATGTGTTGGT
>JAAZVO010000300.1 GCA_018623405.1 Crocinitomicaceae bacterium | reverse complement strand
TTTACAACAAAGTATTTTTTGATGAGACATTCTCGAAAGCATCACTTATTCAGGCAGACCAATGGCGTTACAATTTTGTAGTTGGAAGAGATTTTATCATCAATAAAAATTTCAGCTTTCAGCTTGCCAATCAAACCTTGTTAAGTACTAATGCCAATTGGGTTACAAATAGTTCTTTGGCGCTAAAGTTTGTAGATAAAATTACTATTGGTGCAACCTATTCAAATCAAGCAGACTTTTCAGGCTTTTTACAAGCAGTAACCGGTCCGAATTTAATTTTTGGATATGCTTTTCAAACTAATGTTGGAAATGTACTTTTCAATTTGCCTACCCATGAAGTTATGCTTGTTTTTAAAGGGAGGAATATTTTTTAACACACCTTTCCCTTAAAGGTGGTGAATCTATTTCAACATAAATAAAAAACGGCATCCCGTTTCCGAAATGCCGTTTACACACCATGAAACCAAACTTTATTTGCTTGCCAATAATTTGCTTGAGTTTACCATTTGGATAAACTCTGCTCTATATCCCTTTTCATCTTTTCCTTTGCCTTTTTTGGCTAATTCAAGTACACTTTCGTAGCTTGCATTTTGCTTGAATTCAGAATTTCTCAATAACATTCCGAATTGCGCAACCGCTGCCGAAAACATCAAGTTTTCTGATGACTCATCAATATCTGTTACATTATATTTCAATGTATTTACAATTAGGTTACTAACATCTTCATCAGGTTTTTTATAGCGGAACTTTACGGTTAAAACCTCATCGCCAAATGCAACTTTTTCTTCCTTGGTTTTTTCGTTGTTTAACTGATATTTTAATGGATCAACCTCTTTGATAAATTCAGATTTTACACCCACAGGAATAATCTCATACAAAGCTGTAACTGTATGTCCGGCGCCTAACTCACCTGCATCTTTTTTATCATCATTAAAATCTTCAGACTTTAACATTCTGTTTTCGTAGCCAATTAAGCGGTAAGCTTTCACAAATTGTGGATTAAACTCCACCTGAATTTTTACATCTTTTGCAATGGTGAAAAGTGTACCTCGCATATCGTGAACAAAAACTTTCTCGGCTTCTTTAATATTATCTATGTAGTAATAGTTTCCATTTCCGGCATTGCTAATTTGCTCCATTCTACCGTCCTTGTAATTACCCATTCCAAAACCTGTAATGGTTAAGAAAATCCCTACTTTTCTTTTTTCTTCAATCAACTCAACCATGGCAGCGGTAGAAGACTCTCCAACATTAAAATCGCCATCAGTAGCCAAAATCACACGGTTGTTTCCGTTTTTAATTAGGTTTTCTTTGGCTACTTTGTAAGCTAGTTTTATACCTGCTCCGCCTGCAGTTGATCCTCCTGCTCTTAATTTTTCTAAAGCTTCAACTATTTTATCTTTTTGCCGTGCCGGAGTTGAAGGAAGTACAAGGCCTGCAGCACCTGCATAAACCACAATGGCTACCCTATCATTGGGTTGTAACTCATTTACCAAAAGCTTTAAAGATGAAATTAGCAGTGGCAGTTTGTTACTTGCCGACATTGACCCTGAAACATCAATTAAGAACACTAGATTGCTAGGGTCTAACTCGCTGTAATCTATGTTTTTGCCTTGCAAGCCAATATGAACCAATTGGTGCTTTTCATTCCAAGGGGCAAGCGCCATTTCTGTGGTAATACTAAAAGGGTCTTTTCCGGTAGGCTCAGGATAATCGTAATCGAAGTAGTTAATCATTTCTTCTATTCTTACCATGTCTTTTTGTGGGTTTTGCCCTGAGTTTATCATCCTTCTCACATTGCTATATGAGGCAGCATCTACATCAATAGAAAAGGTAGAAAGCGGATTATTGAATGGGTCTAGAAAAATATTTTCATTGATAACGTCGTATTCTTCGGTGTTGTGGGGAATAGGCTCCGGTTGAACATAAGTTGAAATTGGTGTTGCACCATTGTAATTTGGGGGGCTAGATAGCATCTTATGGCGTGTGTTAAATATTCTACGATCAGGCGCTAGTTGAACCTCCTCAAGCTGAATGGTGTGGGCGATTTCTGCATCCTCTACAGCTTTTAAAGTTTTAACTTCTATAACCTCCAAAGAGTTTTCTAGCTTAATTTTTATTTCGGTTCTGTTACCAACAAGTAACTCCTTCTTTTTGTAGCCGAGGTGGGTAACCACCAATATTGAGTTTACATCTTTTACTTCTAAGCTGAAGTTTCCATTTACATCGGCAGAGGTTCCATTTTGGGTGTTTTTTTCCAAAATGTGTGCTCCGGGTAGCGGTTGGTCTTTTTGGTTAAGAATAGTTCCCTTTATGCTATGAGCTTTAAGTGTAAAGGTGATTGCAACAAGGGTTAAAATTGAGAAAAGTGTTTTTAAAGTTTTCATAATTGATAAGTTTTGTAGGTAGGATGCAGCAGATTTTTTTATTCCATAAAAACTTCTCAATTTTTTTTTGATACTTTTAAAACCTCTTGGTTTTCAATGTTTTTTATCAATAAAAAAAGTAAGGAGACGGCCACAGATGGTCAATTAATTGAGGGTTTCAAAAAGAATGAAGACCTTGAACTGTTGGGTATTTTATTTAACCGCTACATCCATTTGGTATATGGTGTTTGTATGAAATACCTAAAAAACCGAGACGATAGCCAAGATGCTGTAATGCAAATCTTCGAAAAACTAATTGGCGATGTGCCAAGGTTCGACATCAAAAACTTTAAAAGTTGGTTGCATGTATATTCAAGAAACTTTTGTTTAATGAAATTGCGAGCAGCAAAAAGCGGATTATCCGTTAAGCAAATAGATGAAATGAATAAGGATATGGAATTTCAGCTAGCCTCGCATCATGATGAAGAACCTTTGGTTTTGGAAAAGAATTTGCAAGCTTTAGAAAAATGTATAGAGTTGTTACAATCAGCACAAAAGCTGTGTGTTCAGTTGTTTTTTTTAAAGCAAAAACCTTATAAAGAGGTGGCAGAAGAAACCGGGTTCGATATTAAAAAAGTAAAAAGCTATATTCAAAACGGAAAGCGTAACTTAAAAATTTGTTTGGAACAAAATCGTGCATAAGCAAGAAAAACATATAAAGCATTTAACGCCTGAACAAATGGAGTTATGCCTTTCTAATAAGTTAGAAGGCCAAGCTGCATTTGAGGTAGAACGGCACCTTTTAGATTGCGAGTTTTGTGCAGATGCTTTGGCGGGAATAGAAGAAACCAATCATTTTCATGGTTTTAAAGATGATATAGATATTCTAAAAACTAGAATTGAG
>JAAZVO010000299.1 GCA_018623405.1 Crocinitomicaceae bacterium | reverse complement strand
CTTCGTCTTTTTCTGTATTTATAGAGGCACCAATATTTTCTAATTCTCCCCAAGTTCCATCTGGTTGCTTTTGCGAAACATAAATATCTCTTCCTCCATAACCTTTTTTCTTTTCGCTAACTACATAAAGTGTTTGGCCATCATTCGAAATGGCTGCACTAGATTGAAGCGCATCAGGATTGTTAATTACTTCAGGAAACTCTTCAGAAGAAGACCACTTTGTGCCTGTTCTTCTTAATTGAGAAATTTTATTGTCTGAGTATGAAAGAAGTATATTCTCATCTTGATTGATGTAAATAACTGAGATGTGTTTATCGGGGGGATTTTGGAAACTTGCACCAAATAAGCTTGAGTAATTTAATTCAACAGGTTGTTTCCACTCGCCATCAGCAAACCTTGATACATATACCTTTTCATAGAATTGTCCATCAAAAAGTGGCGAATCTGAATCATCAATTCTATTTCTTCGGGAGGTGAATACAATATTGTTCTTTTTGTTAAGCAATAGGGGAGTGTAATCAGAATATTGTGAGTTTAGCTTTTTACCCAAATTCTCAATGGCAATGTAATCTGTTTCAGTAATAAAGTACTTTGTCAAATCTTTAATGGGTGCATCTGCATTTGCAACAGGGTTTTGGGCAAATAAGTTAAGGTGGTATTGACCGTGTTGACACATTCTGATGTAACCTTCAATTTCTTCAGACATTTGTCTACCGGTTTTGTTGTCTTTTAGATAGCCTTTAAACTTTTCGTAGTTAACAACTGCATCTTCAAATTTAGAATTGAGTTGATAAGCTCTTCCTAAATAGTAATACAACTCAATAAGAGTATCGGGTCTTGAATCGGCTTTAGCTTGTTCGAAATAATTTAAAGCTTCGTCTCTCTCACTGGCTGCAAAAAAGAATGAAAGTCCTGTTTCTAAAAGGTATAAATCATTATTGGGAACAATCTCTAAGAGTTTGAGATAGGTTCTTTGAGCTTCAGAATAATTTTCATTATACATGTGCTCATTTGCTTTCTGATATAATTCTTTTTCGTAATTTTTATCTGCTTTGCTTTGAGCATTGCTGAAAAAAGGTATGGTAAGTACGAAAAAAATAATTCCTAAAAGTCGGTTCATTCTAAATGTATTATGGGAAGTCTACAATCTTCATTAATACAAATAAAAAGAAAAAACTAAACTGCCTCGATGTGGCTTTTATTAGATTTCTCTGTTAATATCGAAGCTTTCTAGGTAATCAGCAACCTTTCTAACAAACATTCCGCCTAGTGCTCCGTCCACTACTCTGTGATCGTAAGAATGAGAAAGGAACATTTTGTGTCTTATTCCTATAAAATCTCCGGATTCTATTTCAATTACACAAGGCTTTTTAACAATCGCTCCGGTAGCCATAATTGCTACTTGTGGCTGATTGATAATTGGGGTACCCATTACATTTCCGAATGTACCAACATTGGTAATGGTGTAGGTTCCACCTTGAATTTCATCAGGCGTAAGCTTGTTTTCTCGCGCTCTTTTGGCAAGATTGTTTACGGTTTTGGCTAGACCAACTAAATTTAATGAATCTGCATTTTTAATTACCGGTACAATAAGGTTACCTGAAGGTAATGCTGCAGCCATACCTATGTTGATGAATTTTTTTCTAACCAAGTTATCGCCATCCACCTCAATGTTAATCATTGGGAAGTCTTTAATGGCTTTAACAATGGCTTCAATAAAAATAGGAGTGAATGTAATTTTGGTTCCCTCACGCTGTTCAAACTCCTTCTTAACTTTATTGCGCCACATTACAATATTGGTAACATCAGCCTCCACAAATGAGGTTACATGAGGCGAAGTTTGTTTAGACCTTACCATGTGATCTGCAATAAGCTTACGCATTCTATCCATTTGGATAATTTCCACATCGCTGCTGTAACTTTTTGGAGCTGCCGGAGTTTCAGCTTTTGCCGTTGATGCAGGGGCAGGAGATGAGGTAGAGGCAGGCGCAGCAGCAGGTTGAGCAGGCTGAATTCCTCTATTTTTTACATAAGCTAAAATGTCTTTTTTGGTTACTCTACCATTGTTTCCTGAACCATCAATATTTTCTAATTCATTTAGTGATATCCCTTCTTTACTTGCTATGTTTTTAACAAGTGGAGAATAGAACCTATTTGCATCTTTAAAGTCTGCTGCTGAGGTAGATTCAGCTTGAGGGGCAGCAGCTTCAGCAACCGGCTGAGGCGCTGAGGTTTCTAACTCGGATTGTGCTGAAGTTGAAGCTACAGGGCTTCCATTTGATGCGCTTCCTTCGGTTGAGATAATGGCAATTGCTTGTCCTACTTTTGCTACTTCACCTTCACCAATTAAAATTTTGGTAAGTATTCCGTCTTCTGGGGCAGGAACTTCAGAATCTACCTTATCTGTTGCAATTTCAACTACCGATTCTTCAGATTCTATGGTGTCACCTTCTTTTTTTAACCATGTTGTAATGGTTGCTTCGGCAACGCTTTCGCCCATTTTGGGAAGTATCAATTCAATTTCAGCCATTGATGTGTGGGATTTTCAATTTCGCTGCAAAAATAACCGAAATTCGCTATCTCTTAAAGTAGTTTTGTTATGGATAAGGAATATGAAAAAATACTTCAAAAAGCAAATTCTAACAAAAAGCAAATCAAGCGGTTAGTCAAATCTTTATCTATTCAAAAAACAAAGCAGGTGGATGAACTTATACATCCAAAACACGAAAAGGCATTTCAACACATTGATTGCTTAAAGTGCGCTAATTGTTGCAAGACAACTGGTCCAAGATTCACGAGAACAGACATTAAAAGAATAGCGAAACATATAAATTTAAGCGAATTTGATTTTGAAGCGGAATATTTAAGGTTTGATGAAGATGGAGATTGGGTGCTTAAGTCGGTGCCTTGTGTTTTTTTAGAGGAGGATAACAAGTGCAGTATTTATGATATTAGGCCAAAAGCATGCGCCGAGTATCCTCATACTGATAGGGTTGACCAAAAAGAAATATTAAATATTACCCAAAAAAATACAGTTGTTTGCCCTGCAGTAGCAATGATATTTGATGAATTGTAGCAAATTATCTGCTACCGAAATACATCGTAGTTTTTGCTTTCACCCTATAGCTTTGATTGTTTTGAACGCCGGGTTTCCATTTTAACGAAGTCAATACGCGTATGGCTTCTTCATTGCAACCACCGCCCAAAGGTTCTACAATATGGATGTTGGTTATGTTTCCGGAAGTTTCTATTACATATTCTAATGTTACGG
>JAAZVO010000298.1 GCA_018623405.1 Crocinitomicaceae bacterium | reverse complement strand
GTGGTGTTTGGTAAACCTAATTGATTTACCTTAAAACCGAGGATTTGAATATTTTGTTGTTGCGATACTGAATCTGTATAAAAGGCAAGTTGATTTATTTGAACATTGCCATTTCCTGAAAAATCAAATAAGAGACCTCCTTGAGATCCTGAGGAAAGGATATTATAACTTCCTAATTGCCCATCGTCATAACTTACCTCACCAATATTTTTGGGGTTTTTCCACGATATTATTGGGAAGCCTAAAGAATCATTTACTAAACTGATTATTTCAGGTATTGGAATGGTTAAGTCTAATTGAAGGTTTACTTGGAGACTATCATTGGCTTGAAGTTTCGCAGGAATAACTTCTAGGCTATCGTGGCTATAATACCCTAAATTAAATACATAATCATAAGCACCATAAATTGAATTTTGAGGCAATTTATAATTCCCTAAACTATCTGTAGTTGTATTAAATGAAGTTTGGGCATTCCAAGTTTCGGCGTTTCTTAGTCTAACATTTATTTCGCAATTAGAAAGAGGGTTGCCGGTTTCTGAAGTAACTTGACCAAAATAAAATCCGGTTTTTACGTCAGTAAGGCTGAAGTTATCAATTGCAAAGCCAACATTAGGAGTGCTTAATTTAGTGCTATCATCTGCATATAAAAACCCAAGTTGAAAATATGGTTTCCCTTTTGCAATTGAGGATAAATCATATCTATATTTTTTCCATCTAAAATTACCTTGAAGGGTATCTAAAATCTTCCAATTACTTGCTAAGCCATCTTTATAAATTAAAACATGATTTTCGAAGGTTTGGTCTCCTGAGTAATCGAAAGACAGTAATAGGTTATTTTGAACATTCTGAAAATTATACCAAGGAGTAGTTAAAATAGATTCATAGTACTCTCCAAAAACATTAAATGAGAAGAAGTTTCCATATACAAACCTAGATTTACCTCTAAAATTCGCATTAAATGTATTGGCAGATGCTGAGTCTCCAACTAGCCATGGGTTATTTTCAGAAAGATCGTATGCCCATTTAGCCGGCAGTGTATCACTAAAAATAGCGTTAAAGGTCATAGAATATGGAGCAGAAAGAGTAGTTGGAATTCCTGACCGTGCAACTACATTATCAGAACGTTCGCTTTCTCCGTATGGGTAACTAGCAATAACATAGTAATTGTAAATTTTTTCATTTACAACAGTTGTGTCGTTAAAAAAGGTATCTATTGTTGAACCTATGTAGGTAAATTGACCTTTAGGGTCTCTTCTAAATACCCTAAAGTTGGTAGTATTTGAAGTATCTGCCTGCCAATGTACTTTTATGGTATCTACTAAAAAGCTTTCAGCATAAATATTTGCGGGTTTAGGCTTTTCTATTTCTTTTTCACCTACTAAATAGATATTATCAACCGCAAAGCCGAAACCATTAGTAAAAAATGGGTTACTAATAAACAGCAGATTTAGATCTAAATCATTAAAATTATTTAAATAAGAAAGGTCTAAATTATCGGTAAACCAACCTTGTGAATTTCCTGTATAAACATCAGATGAGTCGACCAAGGTATCATTATTTAAGTTAATGATAAAAGAGGCATTCCCCAAAAGGTAAACACCATCGGAAGTGTCGAGATTATAATTTAAATCGTAAGTAAGGTTTACGGTTTTGTATTGTGAAAAATCGAAACCTCCCGTTGAGTTAAATGTGTAAAGTGCCACCGTAGCAGGATTATACCCCAAATTGCCTCCATGCACCAGCATGGTATCGTCTTCAGAGGCAGTAATAACTTGACCTAAGTAAATTACACTATCTAGTCTACTCCAATTTTTGCTACCTGAAACTATTTGAGAATAACCCTTTGCCAAACCATGATCAAAGGGGTTAACATAAAAGGTATCTAAATCTGTTTGGGCAAGAATTGGATCGAATGAAATTGTATCTCCTTGAAAAAGTGAAAAAGTATATTGTGCTCTAGAGTAACCTGATTTGTCAAAATTAACTATTGTATTTCCGTAAGGGAGCTCATTAATTTCATAGTATCCTGAAGTATCAGAAAAAACTATGTTGTTCCCATTTGATACTTCTACCCCAGAAACAGGAAGTCCGGTATCAAAATCTTTTACAACACCTCTTACAGAAGCATCAAAAGCAGGTGGAGAAAATGTTAGGTTATCAAGGTAAATAATATTTTGATTTACTGATACACCTCTCAACGCAATCCTTACTACTTGCCCTATAAAATTAGAGAGCTCATATCTGTAAAATTTATACTGTGTTGAATCTACGGTAATTGAGTCTAATAAAGTTGTGAATGAAGATGGGTTGGTGGCATTTCGGTTTCCTACCCAAATTTCTAATTTTTCAGGAAAAGTAGTTGAGCTAGGTTTAGCATAAAACCCAAAGTAATCGTCTTGCCTAACGTAGGATGGTGGCAAAATAAGCCAATCATTATTGCCATTGGTGTTTTTTGATAATTCAATATTTTTTGAAGTATTTATACCCAAATTGATGGTGCTTACCCCCCATTGTTGTCCGTTTCCATCTAAATCGAAAACCCTAAATCCATTAGGAAGCGACTGAACCGCAACATCCTCAAAGCCCTCATACCATGGAGAAAATAATATTTTCTCCCTTCTTATGATATCAAGATTGATATTCCCTTCATTTAGCACAAATTGTTTAAAGTCTGGTTGCGGAGTAATTTTTAAGATAAAAGTATCAGTAGAAGGCGCAACAAAACTTGGAGTATTTAACAAGCTTATAGCTGATTGAAAAACCAAGTTTTGGTTTACATCAAATATTTTTATTTCAGGAAAAAGAGAAGTGTCCAGAGATTTTATCTCAAAATCTAAAGTATCTCCAACTCTCGGTCTAATGAGAAAAAAATCTGCGGTATCAACTAATTCTGAAAGTGAAATATTTAAACTATCTCTAAATTGAATATTTCGTGGATTGGTAAATAAATTATTTGGCTCAAATCCATCTGATGAATAATTTCTGGGAAATGAAACTTTATGGGTTGGTGTTCCAAAAGGTATTGATGTGGATTTCCAGCTTCCCCCTAAATTATTGTTTAATTGAAGCTGTAAAAGCTCAATGCTTAAGGTTGTGTCTGCATTACTTGGAAAGGAGTTTGTACCATTTGAATAGGTAACGTAATCAATAATAGAAGTTACTGAATCTAATAAATTTATGGTTTGGCTGGTATTACTTAGTGAAGTTACACCTCCCCAATCTAAATCAGGATAAAAGCCATACCTATTAAAAAATGCAGTTGAGTCTTTAGCAATTACCGTGTAAG
>JAAZVO010000297.1 GCA_018623405.1 Crocinitomicaceae bacterium | reverse complement strand
GGAATCAATATTAAACTCTTTTGCCTGTTGGAAATAGGCCGGCTCTCTAAATTCTCTATCGTAAACAGGAGCTCCACCTCCCAAAACTAAAGTATCAGCAGGTACAGTAGCAACTAACTCTCCATTAAAGAAATAATTAAGTGTATTACCTTCTGTTACCTCTCCAATTTCAACACAGTTCAAATCCCACTTTTTGAAAATATCAATTACTTGTTGCTCAAAACCTTTTTTTACAACAACCAACATTCTCTCTTGAGATTCGGAAAGCAAAATTTCAAATGGCTGCATTCCTTCTTGCCGAGTAGGCACTTTGTCTAAATAGATGTCCATTCCTACACCACCCTTCTCACTCATTTCTGAAGTTGAACAGGTAATACCGGCAGCACCCATATCTTGCATTCCAACGATAAAGTCGGTTTCTGCCAACTCTAAAGATGCTTCTAATAACAACTTTTCTTGAAAAGGGTCTCCTACTTGCACAGCAGGAAGATCATCCATCGAAGAATCAGAAAGATCTCCAGAAGCAAATGTGGCACCATGAATTCCATCTTTCCCTGTAGAGGAACCAACAATAAAAACAGGATTTCCAACACCTTCAGCGGTTGCAGAAATAGTTTTTCCTTTTTTTACTATTCCTACAGACATTGCATTTACTAATGGGTTTGTGTTATATGATTTATCAAAGAAAACTTCACCTCCCAAAACAGGAACGCCAAAAGAATTGCCATAATCTCCAATTCCTTTTACTACACCTTTTAGTATCCACTTGGTTTTGTCTAAGTATGGTTCTCCAAACCTTAAAGAGTTTAACTGGGCAATTGGTCTTGCTCCCATTGTAAAAATATCTCTATTAATACCTCCTACACCCGTTGCTGCACCTTGGTAAGGTTCTATTGCAGAGGGGTGGTTATGAGATTCAATTTTAAATGCGCATGCTAAATCATCTCCTATATCAACCAAACCTGCGTTTTCTTCTCCTGCCTCAGCTAGTAAGTGTGGACCTGTTCTTGGTAAGGTTTTTAAATATTTTATTGAATTTTTATAGGAGCAATGCTCAGACCACATCACTGAATAAATACTTAATTCAGTAAAATTTGGCTCTCTACCTCCCAAATTATCAATTATTTGTTGGTATTCTGATTCAAGTAAACCTAATTTTTTAGCTGTTTCAATATTGGCTACAGGTTGTTCCATTTTTCAATTTTGAGCAAATGTAGAAATAGGGTCAATTTGTTATCGCATTAAAGTAGTTTTATTTGTAAAACTTGATAACAGGTTTTTCACAGCATGCAAGAAATTCTTTTTCTAGCCTACTTTGCTGTTATTTGGCTTGCCATTAATAGGTTAAAAATTTTTAAGCTAAATGGCAATAGTGAGTTAGCCAATTACGCATGGGGCATTTCTTTATTGGGAGCAGTTTTTACTTACTTTTTGTACAGTAAGGTTTATGCTATTGATATTACCAAGGCAGATACTTTTAAGTTTTTTGTTGATGCTAAGACTATTATCTCTTTTTGGAATACAAACACCAACGAAGTATTGGGACTTTTTTTTGGGTCATATTCATTAAACGAGGAAGTTAAGTTAATCTTAGAATCCACACAATATTGGTTCAGGCCATACCACTATGGTGATTTTAATGATAATCAGCTAATAATCAGACTCAATATGCTGTTATTACCAATATCAGCAGGTAATTATTTTATTCACCTGCTTTGGTTCACTTTTTTGGGATTTGTTGGGCTTTGGTTGATTGTGAAACGCTTTTTTGAGAATTTCGAAATAACCCCCAATTATCTTGGTCTTATTTTATTCTTAATTCCAAATGTTTTTGTTTGGAAATCAGGAGTATTAAAAGAGCCTGTATTATTGTTTGGTTTAGGTCTTTTGTTATTCAACTTTTTAAAATATCATAAATCCATACTTAATTATTTGCTAATTGCCTTAAGCCTATTAATTTTAGTGCAGGTAAAAGGTTATGTATTAGCATCTTTATTTCCTGTGCTATTTTTAAGTACAATTTCGCCACAAAAGAATTTAGTTCTTAAATCTTCAATTCTTTATTCCTTTCTGGTTTTGATTATATATATGGCTTCAAAGTATCAGGTTTTTGATTTACCTCACCTTATTTATCAAAAGCAGTTTGATTTTTATAATGTATCTGAAATAACAGATGCCAACAGTGGTTTTTCAACATTCAAATTACAACGAAGTTTAACCAGCATAATTTTGAATTCGCCTATGGCTCTATTTAACGGTATTTTTAGACCATTGCCATGGAATTGCAATACGCCATTAATGTGGATAGCAACCTTAGAAAACATTTTCACTTTTACTGCACTTGTTTATAGTTTTATTAAGCTGGATGTCAAAAAAAACGGAAGCTTCACCTTTTTGATGTTGGCGCTACTCTTTTCTATAAATCTATTAATTATTGTAGGATTAACCACAACTGTAAGTGGAGCATTAGTTAGGTACAAAATGCCTGCTACAATAACCTTATGGTTAATAATATTGTACAACTTTTCTAAGGTAAAAAATGAAAAAAATTCTTTTCTTCCTCTTTTTTGGAGTTAGCCTTTCTGCCTGCGTAAAGCAAGAAAAAGCAGAGTTGGTTATTCATAATGGTGCCATATTTACATTTAATGAGGAAGAAAAAATTCATGATGCCCTTGCTGTTTCTGATGGAAAGGTTATTGAGGTAGGGCCTGAGCATTATATCATGAATAAATATTTAGCAAATGAATATTTAGATTTAAAAAAGAAAGTACTTCTACCCCAACTAATTGATCCTACTATAAAAAATGTAAGGTCAAGCTTTTCGATTAATTTGTTTAATACTGATAGCTCAATTTTCATAAAAGAATTAAAATCTTTAGAAAGTGAATCAATCAATTTTTATGATTCAAGTCTATTTGGATTCTATCTTGGAAATAGCTTCAATGTAGATTCTACTTCTTATGGGAAAGAGCTTTTTTATGGATTCTTATCAAATTGTTTTAGTGCTAATAAAGTACTTTCGATTGAAGCCAAATTAATAAATATACATCCATTTATTTTTGAAAGCATTTGTACTACATTAAAAGGATATAACGACCAAAGGTGGAATATTAGGAATGCTCATTTAATGGATTCTGCAAAAATCACTAAAATGGTTGATGTTAATTTAATTCCAATAATTCCTGATAGCATTTACACCAATCCCAAATTTTCTAAAAAAGTTGATTTTATAAGGCGAATAAATGGAATTATATGTGTTTCTGATTTTTCAAAAAATTTAAAAGGTGCT
>JAAZVO010000062.1 GCA_018623405.1 Crocinitomicaceae bacterium | reverse complement strand
ATGGCAGGTTATAATTACGACAGGTTATTACCAAATGTTGTTTTTCAGCCTTCAATATTTGTTAAGTCTGATGGCGCCTCTGCTCAAATGGATATTAATATCTCTGCGGTATACAATAATTTATTGTGGGGAGGTATTACTTACAGATTGCTAGATGCTGTTATACCAATGGTTGGTGTAGATTACCAAATGGGTGGAACAGGATTAGGTGGTGGTACCTTAAAAATTGGATATGCTTATGATGTAACAACATCATTAATAAGAAAGGGAAGTTCAGGTTCTCATGAACTATTATTAAACTATTGTTTTAATATACCCAAGAAAATAAAAATCGAAAGACATAAATCAGTTCGATTCCTATAATCAAATAATAATAAATAAATCAGCACGTTACAAATACTCGTTTAACGTTTTAGTTAAATTGTTAAAAAGTTGTTGTTAGAAAAAAAATGCTATTTTTGACCGATTTTCAAATCAAGTAACATGAAGAAGTTACTCTATGTATTTATAGGATTAGCCCTCCTCAGCAGTTGCGGTGGAGGTGAAAGTGGACAGCTTACAGGCGTTGCGGGTAGACCGGAATGGTATCAAGCAGATCCATTTGGAACATTATATATCCCACCAGGAAGTTTCGTGATGGGAGCAAATGATAATGATGTTCCATTCTCATACACTACAAAATCAAAAACAGTTTCTGTTTCTGCATTCTATATGGATGATTCAGAAATTACAAATAACGAGTACCGTCAATTTGTATTTTGGGTTAGAGATTCAATTGCTCATAGGATTTTGGGTGAAGAGGTAGATGAAGAACATTTAATTTTTACTAACGCTTACGAAGAAGATTTAGAGCCGCCAAAAATTAATTGGGATATGCCAATTGAATGGAACGAACCTGATGAAAGAGAAGCTTTAGAGGTTATGTTTCTTCCTGAATATGAAAGATTTTATGGTCATAGAAATATAGATACCAGAAAATTAGACTACGAATATTTCTGGATTGACTTTAAAGATGCAGCTAGAAAAAAGCCCACAATTAATGGCGATGAGTTGAGAGAAAGAGGATTAACAGATCGTTCCATATTTATTAAGCGAGATGTTATTAATGTTTATCCGGATACTTTATGTTGGATACATGATTTTACTTATTCTTACAACGAACCTTTAACTAATATGTATTTCTGGCATCCAGCTTATGATGATTATCCCGTAGTTGGTGTTACTTGGAAACAAGCAAGAGCATTTAGTATTTGGAGGTCTCAATATTTTAACAGTTATAGAAAGTCTGCAGGAGTAAAAGCTGTTCAGAATTTTAGATTACCAACCGAGTCTGAGTGGGAATACGCAGCAAGAGGTGGTTTGGATTTATCTAGTTATCCTTGGGGTGGTCCTTATATAAGGAACACTAGAGGTTGTTTTATGGCAAACTTTAAACCTTTAAGGGGAAATTATTACGATGATGGTGGAATTCATACTGTTCCTGTTTATTCTTATGAACCAAATGATTTCGGTCTATATTGTATGGCAGGTAACGTAGCTGAATGGACTAGCAATGCATTTGATGAAAGTTCTTTTGATTTTGCTCACGATTTGAATATGGACTATGTTTATGAGGCCAAAGAAGATGATCCTCCTGTATTAAAGAGGAAAGTTATTAGAGGTGGTTCTTGGAAAGATATAGGTTACTACATTCAAACAAGTACAAGAACTTATGAGTATCAAGATACAGCTAAAAGTTACATTGGCTTTAGGTGTGTAATGAGTTATCTTGGTATGGGGAAATCAAATATTTAAACACTTATTATAAAATCAATTTTTAACCCTTCTAATTAGTAATTTAAAATGTCAGGAAAGAAAAAAGGCGGATTATCTCAATTCCTTTATGGAACAATAAAAGGAAAAACTATAGTAAACTATATGATGAGTTTAGGTGCATCAGTAGTAATTGTAGGTGCACTATTTAAAATTCAACACTATCCTGGGGCGAGTGCGATGCTTGTAATTGGTTTATTAACTGAAGCATTCTTATTTGCTATCGGTGCAATTGAACCTCAGCACCTAGCAACTGATTGGTCTAAAGTTTATCCTGAACTAGCTCACGGAGACGAAGAAGATGAAGAAGGTCACGATGAGGTAGCACCTAAAAAGGATAAAAAAGCCTTAATGGAATTTGATGATGATGATGAATTACCAATTACACAGCAATTAGATAATTTACTTGAGGAGGCCAAAATTGGTCCTGAATTAATTGAAAGTCTAGGTTCTGGATTGAAAAACTTATCAGAGCAAACTAATCAACTTGCAAATATATCTGAAGCTGGCGCTGCTACTAACGAATACGTAGAGAGCGTTAGAAATGCATCATCTAAAGTGGGTGAGCTTTCAACTACCTATGAGCAAGCTGCTGCATCTTTAGTTAGCATTTCAGAGTCTGGTCAAGGTGGTTCAGATATGGGACAGCATATGACAGCTATTTCTCAAAATCTTGCTGCTTTAAATGCAACTTATGAAATGCAATTAAAAGAAGCAAATAATCAATTAGAATCTTCAGCTAAGTTCTTCACAGGAATTGAAGGGTTATTGGAGAATTTAAATGCTAGTGTTGAGGATTCTAAAAAGTACAGAGAAAATATTTCTGAACTTTCAAATAATATTAGTCAGTTAAATACTGTTTATGGTAACATGTTAACTGCAATGAATATTAATAAAGGATAATAACTAAATCATTATTTATAAACTTTAAAAAAGATTTTGGCTTATGTCAATGGGTGATTTGCCCCCGCGGCTGAAAATGATTAGTATGATGTACTTGGTGCTTTTGGCGCTTCTAGCAATGAACGTGTCAAAGGAAATCTTGAACTCATTCGTGATCATTAATGATGGTTTAGAAAGAACCAATGAAGGTTTTGATGTTAAAAACGAATATACAATGCAGCAATTCGGGAAAAAGAACGCGCTTGATCCCGAAAAAGTAAGAAAATACTATGTAGCTGCTAAACAAGTTAGAGACTTATCTAAAGAGGTTGATTATTTTATCAATGAATTAAAGAGAAAAATAGTTGCTGGGGTAGAGCAAATTCCTGAAGAAGTTGCAGACACTATGAATTTAATGGCTGTTCAAGCAAAGGATAATTACGATATGCCTACCACTTTATTGATAGGTCCTGATCCAATTAATCCTTCTAACCATGAATACTCAGCTGTTGAATTACAGAGGAGGTTGGAGAATTTTAATACTACTATTCATGATTACATATCTGAAGTTTTACCAAAAGAAGATGTAGAAGGAATGGATTTGGCCATAAAAATGGAAGAACAAAAAGAAGGAGACCACATGGTTTCTTGGATTACAGCTAACTTTTACCACCTTCCATTGGCTTCTGTTGTAACTAACATGACTAGGTTACAAGCTGAGGTGAAAAATATTGAAGCAGAGGTATTAAGAACACTTTATGGTAAAATTAGTGCAGATGATTTCTCATTTGATAATCTTAAAGTTGCTGTTAGACCTGTTAAAGGTACTTACGTGAACTTAGGTGATACATTTAAAGCAGAAGTTTTAATGGCTGCATATAATTCTACTTCAGATCCAATTTTGGATGTCGGTGAAATTTCTGATTCTGCCGGTTTTAAAGTAGATAACCCTGATACAACTTCTGTATATTACAATAATGGCATAGCTACTTATTGGGCTAAACCAACTACGGCAGGTGAATTTGAGTGGGGTGGAGTTTTAAGAGTTAGAAAGCCAAATGGTGAATTAATGAATTATCCTTTTACTTCTACTTACACCGCTGCAAAGCCAAATCTTGTTGTATCACCAACCAAAATGAATGTATTTTATAGAGGTTTGGAGAATCCAGTTGAAATTGCTGTTCCGGGTGTTACGGGAGATAAATTACAAGTTAATGTATCTAATGCATCAGTTTCAAAAAATGGAAATGAATACATAATTAAGCCTGGTAACGGTCAAGAATGTAAGGTATCTGTTACTGCCGATGTTAATGGTTCAAAAACTACTTTTCCACCAAAAATATTTAGGGTAAAACCTGTTCCACCTCCTGTTCCTGAGGTTTTGGGAAAGAAAGGTTCATTTAACCTAAACAAAGCTCAGTTAGGTGGTATTCAAGTTGTTGTTGCCAAATTAGAAGATTTCTTATTTGACCTTCAATACATTGTTACTAATTTCGAAATGTCTGTTACTGTTGGTGGTTTAAGACAAGATTTGAAGTCACCAAATAACAGGTTAACCCCAGAGATGAAAGGTATCTTAAGTAAGATGAAGCCTGGACAATCTGTTGTTTTTAGGAAAATTGTTGCGAAAAGATATCCCGATGGTAAACCGGAGGTATTGAATGGTAGTATTATTATTGATGTAATATAATTGTCATGAAAAAAATTGCTTTTTTACTTTTATCATTATTATTTGTCGAGTTTGTATACTCTCAAGAGAGTACTGTATTAGATGGTATTTATGTAAAAGAGCATTATCCATCTCGCAGGGTTATACCCTATACTTCTTTAAGAGAAGCTGATGTGATGTGGAACAAAAGGGTTTGGAGAAGAATTGACCTTAGAGAAAAGGCAAATCATCCTTTGTATTTTCCTATCAATGAGTATGCTCAAGGAAGAAAAAACTTTTTTGAGATAGTATATGATGCGATTATGAATGAAGGTACAATTACCGCTTATTCTCCCGGTTCCGTTGTTGCTCCTGATGATATGTTTACAACTCCACTTACCTCTCAGGAAGTTGACGCAAGCCTTTCTGAGGAAGTTGTTAACCCTCAATATGATGACTTCGGTAATGTTACCGGATATGATACCACAAGAAATAAAATTGAAGCATCTAAAATCAGATATATTGATATTAAAGAAGAATGGTTCTTTGACAAGCAAAGGTCTGTTATGGATGTTCGGATTATTGGTTTACACCCTATAGTAGAGAAGCAAAATGCAGAAACTGGTGATATGGAACTAATGCAAACTTTTTGGATTTATTTCCCTGAAGCTAGATATGTTTTTGCCAATAATGAAGTTTACAACAGAGCCAATGATTCTGAAAGAAGAACATATGAAGATTTCTTTTGGAAAAGACAATTTGCAAGCAGAATAACTAAAGTGTCAAATGTTTATGAGCGAAGGATTGCTGACTACAAATCTGGTATTGATGCTTTATTAGAATCTGAAAAATTAAAGGAAGAAATCTTTAATGTAGAGCACGATTTATGGCATTTCTAAAACATTTAAATAAAATTCAATTTAAAAGGCTTTTCGGAAGAAAGGCCTTTTTTGTTTTTCTTTCCTTAGCATTTTTCTCCTTTACTCCTTCAGGGAGAGAGCTATATATTGAAATGGAGTCCCTCTCTCTTGACAACGGAAAATACATAAAGGTTAATTCCGAGATTTTATATGACTTTTCCTCAGAGAAAATGGTTTCACATTTTAATTATCCTAATGAATATTATTTACTTAATAATAGTTATGGTGAATCCAAACTGTACCTTCCATCAAAAAATGGCGTAATTGTTAGATACGGGAAAGAATATAGTACTCAATCTTCATTACTGATTCAATTTTTAAAAGGAGAACAATCTGATTTTGGCCTTGGTAGTCAAGGTTTTCAAATTCAAGATTCTTATTTTGAAGGGCAGTTTTTTATTTCAAACTGGATTCCACCAACATCTTTAATGAAATTATTTTCTAAGGTAAAACTTGTTACAGAGAATGATTTCCCAATCTACATTGAATACATTAACAGTAAAAATTTGGTTGTTCAGAAATTATATTTTTCAAACTATCAAGAGGTTAATTATTCAAAAATTCCTCTGAGAATTACCCAAGTTTATTATTCATCTGAAAATGATTCTACAATAAATAGAATTAGTTTTAAAAACTTAAGATTGGGTGAAAATTTGGCAAACAAGCTTCGAGATTATAAAATTCCTGACGATGCAAAACTTCTTGATTAGTTGTTTTCTTTTAGTATCACTATTTGTTTCTGCCCAAACTGAGGATAGCGCTATTATTTTTGAGAAGCTAAACTCAAAAGTGGAGGTTCATTATCAGCCCAAATACTTATTTTCTGATAGTAAACCAATAATTAAATTTAACCCGATTACGCTAGTTTCTGGTGGTTTATTATTTCTCTACCAAAAAGTAATTTCACCTCAGATATTCGCCGATTGTTTATTTGATATATCGTGTTCAAATTTTGGCGTTTTGTCAATTAAAAGATATGGATTAATAAAAGGTACCTTTTTAACGAGCGATAGATTAACACGTTGCACGCAATTTTCTGCTCAAGATATTACTGCTGTTAGAATATATAAAGAAACAGGAAAAGTAATTGACAATATTGAATGGTATCATAATCATTAATGAGATTTATATACCTTATATTGGTTCTTTGTCCTTGTTTTTTACAAGCTCAATATGAAGATGAAATTTTCGTTTCAAAACAGCTTATCAAAGCCGGAGAGTTTGAAGATGCATTTAAATATTTGTCCATTGAAAATAGGTTTAAAAGAAACTCAGAATTAAATTTTTTATTTGCAAAAGCTTCTTTTTACAGTAAAGAATTTGAAATTGCTTGCAATCAGTTTAAGGCACTTAGAACTTCAGAACCAAAAGAGGTAATATCTTACTACCATTTCTTATCTGAACTTTATTATGATAGAATTGATTCTACCAATTCTATTAATTTAAACCCTAATAATGCTATATCAGGCCTTTTCTTTATGGGAAGGGATATTTTGATTGATAAATATGATTCTATTGCTTATAGCAGTTTAAATGACGAAACCTTTCTCTTAAAAAAACATTATCGTGATCTGCATAAAGTTTATCTAGAAAATAAACTAATAAAAAGAAAGTCGCCTGTTTTAGCTAGTTATCTTTCTGTGATTTTACCGGGTTCTGGAAAAGTTTATGCCGGCAAATTGGGCGAAGGTGTTGCTAGTTTTTTAATTACTGGAATTTTAATAGGAAGCTCAATTGAACAATTTAATAATGGAGGGTTTAACAATCCGCAATTCTATCTTTTAGGATTACCTGCTTTATTCTTTTATTTTGGGAATATTTATGGTGCTTATTTTAGTGTAAACATTACTAATATCGAAAATCATGAAAAGTTAAAAAATGAGGTTTTATTTAATCTTCATATTCCTTTTAAGTCTATTTATAACCAATAAAACTTTCTCTCAGGATAGTCTATCTGAGCTTGATCTTCAATACTTTCAATTAGTTGAAGATTTTTACTTAGAAAGTGATCCAAATAAAAAGGGAGAATTACTATTGGCACAAGTTAGCGTATTAAAAGAACAGAAAAAATTTCATAAAGGTCTGGAGCTTCTAAATGAATTTCGAATTCCTGTTAATGATTCATTGAAGTTTTGTATTGGAACTCAAAAGGCTCTATTAAACTTTGCAGAAGGCAATGATAAACTTGCTCTTCTAGAAATTCAAAAGTTAGAATATGGTAGTAGCAATTTAAAATTCACTAAGGACTACCAAATACTGAAAGTAATAGTTTTTACTAAAAATGGGATTATTGAAGAACTTCAAACCAAAGATTCTGATAAGGTTTTTACGGGGCATTTTGATAGCTTAAAGTTTTCTGCTTGGATTGAAGAGTATAAAAATTTAAAGTTAAAAAAGCCATCGAGGGCTGAGTGGCTTTCAACTTTTGTTCCAGGTTTGGGCCAAACCTATTCAGGCTATGTAGGAGAGGGAATAGCCGGGTTTGGATTAAATGCCATAGCATTAGGTTTTATTGGATATAACTTTTTCTTGACAAACTATTTAACCGCTTTTACAGTAGGCTCAGGAATTATGCAAAAATTTTATTTTGGCGGTAGAAGGAGGGCTTATTATTTAGCAGAAAAGAGAAATGAAATCATACTAAATAGTCATTTAAAACGATTAGAAAATTGTATAAAATAAAAAAAGGGGCAAACGCCCCTTTTTTATTTTTAATGATTCTTGGAATTATTGCCATCCAAAAAACTTATCATTGTTTTTGTATGAACCTACTCCTTCGCCTTGCACTAGCTTAATTAACAGCATTACCCAGTCAATTAAAGTAACAATACCGAAAATACCACCACAAGTGATGAAGTAAATTAAAATTAAGGTTGGTTTTCCACCCATATAAACCCTGTGAATTCCTAATCCACCTACAACCCAACACAATACAAAAGCAATTAATACTTCAGTGTCAACAGCACTTGAAATTGTAGTTGCAGCAGCATTTCCTGCCATAGAAACTACATCAGAAGATAATTCCATAATTGAAGCTTCTGTGGCTTGCTCAAATAAGTTGTCAATTTTTTCATCGTTTAATGTGTAATTTCCAGCAAACGAAAGGGTTGAAACAAGGAATAAACCCGCAAATAAGGAAAGTAATTTTTTCATAGATTTTTGTTTAAGATTTATAATAACAAGTATATTAATTTTTATTTTACGCGTATAGGTTGTTAATAATTACCTATCCTGATATAGCTTGTTATAATAATTCTGATAATCACCAGAAGTAATGTTTTTCAACCAAGCTTCATTCTCTAAATACCAATCAACTGTTTTTCTAAGGCCTTCTTCAAATTGTAATGAAGGCTCCCAACCTAATTCATCTTTTATTTTGGTTGCGTCAATGGCATAGCGCAAATCATGACCGGCTCGGTCTGTTACATAAGTAATGAGCTTTTCCGAAGTTCCTTTAGGCCTTCCTAGTTTTTCATCCATTACTTTACAAAGCTCTTTTACCAAATCAATATTTGACCACTCGTTAAAGCCACCAATGTTATAGGTTTCTCCAACTCTTCCTGAGTGAAAAATAACATCAATAGCTCGGGCGTGGTCAACCACATATAACCAATCTCTAATATTCTCTCCTTTACCATAAATAGGGAGTGGTCGGTTGTTTTGAATATTGTTGATACACAACGGAATTAATTTTTCAGGAAATTGGTTTGGTCCATAATTATTGGAGCAATTTGAAATCACCACAGGCATTCCATAGGTGTTTTGATATGCCCTCACAAAGTGGTCAGAACTTGCCTTTGAAGCACTGTACGGAGATTTTGGGTCATAAGAAGTAGTTTCTAGAAAAAATCCGGTTTCACCTAAAGAGCCATAAACTTCATCAGTTGAAATATGATAAAAAAGTTTATCATCAAAGTTCTTCCAAGTTTTACGGGCTGCATTCAGTAAGTTAACAGTACCCATAATATTTGTTTTTAGAAACGCTAATGGGTCTTCTATAGATCTATCAACATGAGATTCCGCAGCTAAATGAATAACTCCATCAAAAGCTTCTTTCTCAAAAAGATTGAGCATGGCTTTTTCATCATTGATGTCTGCCTTTACAAAAGTGTAATTGGGCTTATCTTCAATGTCTTCAATGTTTTCTAAGTTTCCGGCATATGTAAGCGCATCAAGATTAAAAATGTGATAATCAGGATATTTATTTACAAATAATCTAACAACATGCGAGCCTATGAAGCCGGCACCCCCCGTTATTAATACCTTTTTCATTTTACAGACTTATGTAGTGTAATGAATTTATCTTGTTTTTGTAAATTCCTTTAACATCAACAAAAACTCCATTTTCAGTCATCATAGACTTAAAATAATCCTCAGAAAGGTTTTGATATTCATCGTGGTTTACTGCAACTACTATTGCATCGTATTTACCCGAAGCTTTTTCTGTTAATGTAACATGATATTCCTCTTCCATTTCTTCATTTGAAGCATAAGGATCTACCACTTCAACTTCTGCAGAGTAAGATTTAAACTCTCTAATTACATCTACAACTTTAGAATTTCTTATATCGCTAACGTTTTCTTTAAAGGTTGCTCCCATCACTAAAACACGCGCACCGGCAATGTTTTTACCAAAAGAAAGAATCTTTTTTACTGTTTGTTTGGCTATGTAATTGCCCATTGAATCGTTTACAAACCTACCTGCATTAATTACCTTGGCATGGTAGCCTAAACCTTCTGCCTTATGGAGCAAGTAATAAGGGTCTACACCTATGCAATGCCCTCCAACTAAACCGGGGAAAAATTTCAAGAAATTCCATTTCGTACCTGCTGCTTCTAAAACTTCATAGGTGTTTATGCCCATTCTATTGAAAATAATAGAAAGCTCATTCATTAAAGCGATGTTAAGGTCGCGTTGGGTGTTCTCAATAATTTTTGCAGCTTCAGCCACCTTTATTGAAGAAGCCTTGTGAACGCCTGGCTCAACAATAATTTCATAAACTTTAGAAATAACATCAAGAGACTCCTCATCGCAACCAGAAACAACTTTTAATATTTTAGTAATGGTATGTTCTTTATCTCCCGGATTAATTCTTTCTGGTGAATAACCAACTTTGAAGTCATCAATAAATTTTAATCCTGAAAGCTCCTCTAAAATTGGAACACAATCATCTTCAGTGCAACCCGGATAAACCGTTGACTCATAAACAACATAGTCACCCTTTTTGAGTACTTGGCCAACTGTTTTAGACGCTCCAATTAAAGGCCTTAAATCAGGCGCGTTGTATTCATCAATTGGGGTAGGAACGGCAACCACAAAAAATTGAACATCTTTTAAGTCATCAAGGTTGGCGGTAAATTCAATATCGCACCCTTCAAAAGCAGAAGCTTCTAACTCTTGAGATGGGTCTTCATTTCTTTTCATCATCTCGACACGCTCTTTATTGATGTCGAACCCAACAACTTTAATATGTCTTGCAAACTCTAAGGCAATAGGTAAACCTACATACCCAAGGCCAATAACAGCCAACTTAGATTCTTTATTTATTAGATCTTCTAATACTTTATGCTTCATTTTATACTTTGCTTACTTTGTTATTCTCTAATTTATATTTCTCGTTACTTTCAAGACATGTAGCAATGCCATTTTCATCAAACTTTAGTCTGTGGCCATATTCACTCATCCACCCAATTTGTTTGGCAGGGTTTCCAACAACCAAAGCGTAATCAGGAACTTCTTTGGTAACTACAGCGCCTGCTCCTATAAAGGCAAAACGTCCAATATCATGTCCGCAAACAATAGTGGCATTAGCGCCAATTGAGGCTCCTTTTTTTACAATTGTTTTGGTGTATTGACCTCTTCTGTTTACGCCACTCCTTGGATTAATTACATTGGTAAAAACCATTGAGGGGCCTAGAAATACATCATCTTCACAAACCACTCCCGTGTAAACTGAAACGTTGTTTTGAATTTTTACATTATTTCCTAAAACTACATCTGGCGAGATTACACAGTTTTGTCCTATGTTACAGTTTTCGCCAATTGCACAATTGGGCATAATATGGGTAAAGTGCCAAATTTTAGTTCCGGGGCCAATTTTGCAGCCTTCGTCAACTACCGCAAGCTCGTGGGCGTAATAACTTTTTTCAGTTTTCATTGGTTCTAGTTCTGGTTCAAAGTCCGTTGTTAGAGGTTAGTTTTTGGTTTTTAGTTCTTTGTTATATATTCTTCTATAGGCTCTTTAAACTTTGTTCCTTTAATTGCAGAACTTTTCAAGTAATTAATAAAACTTGTAAGTTGTTTTGAAAGTGAAATTGTTTTGTTATCAAGTTCATAAAACTCTTCTAAAGATATATACTCTCTTTGCTTAATTCGTTCTAATTGAGATCTGACCTCTGCATTAGAACCTTTGGCAATTGTTAAAAAGTGAACAAATTCTTTATTCCCATCACGATCAAATCCTTCAGCAATGTTATCTGCAACAGAACCAGATGCCCTATCTATTTGTGATTTAAGCTCAAAATCATTTTTTAATCCAGTGTTTTTTGAAATAGCAAGAATAGTATTACAGATTTCATTTGCCAATTGCCAAACTCTTAAATCTTTAAAATCACTAATTGAGGACATAAAAACCAAAAACTAAAAACTAAAAATGTTCAAACTACTTCTCAAATGCCTTAAAATCCTTATGCTCTTTCTTATACAATTCTTCAGGAGGTAAAGATTTGAAATAATCATAAGTAATTTTTAACCCATCAGCTCTTGATACCTGTGGCTCCCAATCCAATAGTTT
>JAAZVO010000296.1 GCA_018623405.1 Crocinitomicaceae bacterium | reverse complement strand
TGTCATTATTGGAGAAATGAAAGCTTTATCACCCTTCATGTAGTCTACAATTTTGTAGGCAGGCCCTCTTCTTGAAGGATAGTCTCTATCCCACTCTACCTCAGTTAAATATTGTACAAAAGTGTTTAGTCCTTCATCCATCCATGTCCATTGGCGCTCATCTGAGTTGATAATCATAGGGAAAAAGTTATGCCCAACTTCATGAATAATTACCCCAATCATCCCGTATTTAGTACGCTCAGAGTAGGTTCCATCGGCTTCGGGTCTTCCACCATTGAAACAAATCATTGGATATTCCATTCCTATTCTATCTGTATGCACTGATATGGCTACAGGGTAAGGATAATCTATAGTATATTTTGAATAAATACGTAATGTGTGAGCAACAACTTTGGTTGAATACCTCTCCCACAATGGGTTTCCTTCTTTTGGGTAGTATGACATTGCCATGATGTTTTTTCCTCCAATTTCAACTCCCATGGCATCCCAAATAAACTTTCTTGATGATGCAAATGCAAAGTCGCGCACATTTTCGGCTTTAAAAATCCAAGTTTTTTCTCCTGAAGGTTTACCCTTTTCGGCCTTTTTAGCTTCCTTTTCTGTAACAATAAATACAGGTTCTTTAGCTGTTTTTGCTTGTTCAAACCTATCTCTTTGCTCGCTTGTAAGCACTTCATCAGGGTTTTGTAAAACACCTGTTGCCCCCACAACATGATCGTTTGGTACAGTTAACGAAACTTCATAATCACCAAATGGTAAGGTAAACTCTCCCCTGCCTAAAAACTGTTTGTTTTGCCAACCTTCTACTTCATTGTAAACAGCCATTCTAGGGAAAAACTGAGCTACAGTGTATAAGTAGTTGTCTTCTTCTTCGAAATATTCTAAGCCTGATCTTCCACCAATTTTGGCCCTATCGTTTATGTTGTACCACCATTTAATTGAAAAAGTATAAGACTCGCCCGTTTTTAGCGGTTTTTCAAGATCAATTCGCATCATGGTTTTATTTACCTTAGGATTTAAATCTTGGCCTGCTTCATTCTTTACATAATCAATCTTGAAACCTCCATCAAACTCATTGTGCATGCGCTTTAATTGATTGAAAGTCATTTTACCATTTTCTATGCTACCTGTTTCAATTTTATACGTATCGGAGTCTTTGGCTCTTCTATTTTGGTCAAGTTGTACCCATAAATAGTCTAAAGCATCGGGAGAGTTATTTGTGTAGGTAATGGTTTCTTCTCCATAAATGCGTTGGTTTTCATCATCTAGCTTAATATCCATTTTGTAATCAGCTTTTTGCTGATAATATTGGTGACCCGGCGCCCCTGCTGCATTTCTGTAAACATTTGGCGTAGGCAACTCCTCATAAAGTTGTTTAAACTTATTGTTGTTGTAATTTGGCTGAGCAAGTAAGCCTAGAGATAAAATAGCAAAAGTGAAACTGAGTAATTTTTTCATTACCAAAATTTAGTATTGTACATTAGAGAAACGGCTATTGCTCCTGCAAACGAAGAAATAGCATATTGATAGTATTTAAACCGAGTTTGAAGCAATGAGTTCATTGCCCAACCTACCAATAATATAATAGCTACAATTAATAGCTGACCTAATTCAATTCCTACATTGAAAGCAAACAATGGTTTTATTATTGAACTTTCGCTTCCAAGTAGTTGACTCAAATAAGTGGAAAATCCTAAACCGTGTATTAAACCAAAAAATGTAGTTACAAGATATTTTACCCATAGTTGTTCTTTTTTTCTGGAAGCAATTACAAACACATTAAATAGGGCGGTAAAAAGTATGGTTGTTGGAATTAAAAACTCAATTACCGAGGCAGAAAAAACAACCCAATGATTTGCAGCAAGCGCAAGCGTTATAGAGTGGCCAAGCGTAAATGCAGTTATCAGTCCGATTAGGGTTTTGTATTGATGGATTTGATACACCCCGCAGAGGGCTAACAAAAACAACATGTGGTCATAAGCCGAAAAATCGGCAATGTGAAACCACCCTAATTTTAAATAGACAATAAATTCAGACATTTCTTCAGAAGGGGGCCAAATTTAACAATTAACTTTTCCTTATTTTGCCTTATGAGATGGATAGTTTTTAGCATTCTATTTTTAACTAGTGTTACTGTAGGAGCCCACCCTTTTTATGTTTCGATATTTACCGTAAATTATGATGAAGCTAGCCAAGCGCTTCAAATTACGGTTAAGGTTTTCTCTGATGATTTAGAAGAAGGCGTGCAAAGTAGATTGTATGAAGTTTTTAAATTAGAAAATAAAAATGCAGCTGAGAAAATAGAAAAGTACCTGCTTAGCCAATTAAAAATTGAAGATAATACAAGTCCGCTTGAGCTAAAGTTTTTAGGGTTTGAGTCTGACTTAGATGTAACTTATCTTTATGCAGAAGTAGAACAATTAACCCCTCCACAAAACTTAACTTTCTCTACATATTTTCTTACCGATATTTATCCTGAACAAAGCAATATTTTTCACATTACAATGGGAGAAACAAAAGAAAGTTTCATCTTAAGTAAAAATTTAGGTAAAAAAATAATAGCAATTAATAATCAATAACTTACCTCAAAAACTTTTCAATTATTTTTTTCTGCTCAGCAGTCCATTCTTTTTCAATGTATGCCCTTACGATTATATCTTGATTCGGCAGCTGCTGATAGAAATATTTTAAGACTTTTCCGCAAGGTCTTTTCAACCTTCCGTTTGGGTTAGTAACTGCATCCATTAAGTTTATCGCTAGTTCAGGGTTTAAAAAATCGAGTTTTTGTAAACTTTCCGCAGCTTTAACTCGAGTTAAAAAGTCGTATGAATTGCTTGTATATTGAACCAATTCATCAGCAAATTCAATAGCTTCCGTTTCTAAATATGCAATAGTTAACCAGGCTATTCGAATGTTTTTAGCTTTTAAACCCACCATGTCTATAGTTTGATTGAGGTAAATACCAATATTTTGCCTTTTACAACGATAAAGAGTTTGTAATGTCATCTCTACAACCTCATATGATGGTGCTTGCAATAGTGCTTCATAATCATTCAATAAAGCATTAGGAATAAACGAGGTGTTGGCCAATATCATTTTAGCCACTTTTGGGTCAGGATCTGCCAATAACCTTCGCAACAAGCTCGCATGCTCTTGAGGGTCTGATTGAAGCAAATGTTTGGCGATTTCTGCTTTTATAGCTTGAAATTCATCTTCATGAACCAATTGCTCGTAAACTTTTAAGATATCATCATCAAGTGGAAGCTTTGCAAGACTAGCTACTGCATCATACCTATCTATCATGTG
>JAAZVO010000295.1 GCA_018623405.1 Crocinitomicaceae bacterium | reverse complement strand
TATCAAAATATAGATGAACGTTTAAATGCACTAGGTGCAGATATTAAAAGATTTAATTACAACTAAAATGAAACATTTCACAATTGCCAAAAAAGGTGCTTTATCGTTAAGTGTAATGATTATTGCATCGTTATTCTTTTTCCAAATCCACTCTTTTGCCCAAAATAACGAGCCTGTTGTTGGAACCAATATTGGAAATAAAGCACCCGAAATTGCGCTCACCAACCCTGATGGCAAAGTAGTAAAACTATCAAGTTTAAAAGGTAAAATGGTTTTAATAGACTTTTGGGCTTCGTGGTGCAGACCTTGTAGAATGGAAAACCCTAATGTAGTTGCAGCCTACGATAAATACTCAAAAGCTAAAATTAAGAATGCGTCTAGTTTTGAAGTTTATTCAGTTTCGTTAGACAGGTCAAAAGATGCTTGGGTAAATGCAATTACCCAAGATAACCTAAGTTGGGAATATCATGTTAGCGACCTAAAATTTTGGAATTGCGAGGCAGCCGGAGATTATGGTGTACAAGGAATTCCAACAAACTTTCTTATTGATGCTAATGGAGTAATTATTGCCAAAAATTTAAGAGGTCCTAGACTGCATCAAGAATTAGATAAATACGTAGAAGGATTTTAATACATAACTAAATATTATTTCACAAAACAGGCCTTGGTGCCTGTTTTGTTTTTTTATGACAATTTGACGCAAACAACCCATTGGCAAATACTTTGTTAATGGCTTCATCAAAAAAAGAGCTATGGCTGAAGAAAAAGTAAACGAGCAAGAAAAAGAAGTGGAAGAAAAAGTAGAGTCATCTGCAGAAGAAACAAATCAAAATCAAGAAGAGCAATCAAATGAGGTTGACCTACAAAAAAAGGTTGACGAACTAAATGATAAATACCTGAGGCTGTATTCTGAATTTGAAAACTTCAGAAGGAGATCGGCCAAAGAAAAATTAGAAATTATTGGCAATGCTACAGAAAAGCTTCTAGGAGACTTATTACCTGTATTAGATGATTTTGACAGAGCCATTGAATCTAATAAAACTGTAGAGGATCCAAAAATTTTAAAAGAAGGATTCGAGTTAGTATATAACAAATTCTTTAACATCCTTAAAAGCAATGGTTTAAAACCAATGGAAGCAAAGGGAAAAGAGTTTGATGTTGATTTGCATGAAGCAATCACTAAAATGCCTGCACCGAACAAAAAGGACAAAGGGATGGTATATGATGTTGTAGAAAAAGGTTACCACTTAAACGAAAAAGTATTGCGATTTGCTAAAGTGGTAGTTGCAGAATAATTTGAAAGATGTCAAAAAGAGATTATTACGACGTATTAGGGGTTTCTAAAAGCGCTTCGGCTGATGAAATAAAAAAGGCTTACAGAAAAATTGCCATAAAGTATCATCCCGATAAAAATCCTGATGACAAAGAGGCAGAGGACAAATTCAAAGAGGCTGCTGAAGCTTATGATGTTTTAAGCAATCCTGAAAAGAAACAACGTTACGACAGGTTTGGTCATGCCGGAATGGGAGGAGCAGCAAGTGGCGGCTTTGGCGGAGGTATGAACATGGATGACATCTTCGACCAATTTGGAGACATCTTTGGAAGCGCCTTTGGTGGAGGTTTTGGTGGCTTTGGCGGTGGCGGAAGACAACGTCAACGAGTAAGAAAAGGATCAAACCTAAGGATTAAAGTTAAACTTACTTTAGAGGAAATTGCCAATGGTGTAGAAAAGAAAATTAAGCTTAACAAATTAGTAAATGTTGCAGGAGCAAAATTTTCTACCTGCTCTACTTGTGGTGGTTCTGGAGCTGTATCAAGGGTAACCAATACAATTTTAGGCCAAATGCAAACTACTTCTACCTGCCCTTCTTGCGAAGGTTCGGGTCAAATATTATCAGGCAGACCTTCAGGTTCAGACCATAATGGCCAAAAAAGAGAAGAAAAAATTGAATCTATTGAAATACCTGCGGGAGTTGAAGAGGGCATGCAAATTTCTGTTAGAGGAAAAGGTAACGAAGGCCCTATGGGAGGAATTCCCGGAGATTTAATTGTATTGGTAGAAGAAGCTCCTCATGAACACTTCCAAAGAGATGGAATGAATATTCATTACGATTTGTTCTTGAATTTTGCCGATGCGGCTCTTGGAACCTCCGTTGAAATTCCAACTTTAGAAAGCAAGGCAAAAATTAAAATTCCTGAAGGCACTCAAGCAGGAAAAATTTTCAGACTTAAAGGAAAGGGATTACCTTCTGTAAATTCATATGGCAGAGGTGATTTATTGATAAATGTAAATATTTGGACTCCAAAAAGTCTATCAAACGAGGAGAAAGAAATGCTTGAAAAGCTAAGAAATTCTCCAAATTTCAACCCTCAAGAAACGCATAATGAAAAAAGTTTTTTCTCTAGAATGAGAGAATACTTTTCTTAATCCTATTATTAAAAATTGAAGTATATTTTTGAAGCCCTTCCTTTTGAAGGGCTTTTTTATGATTCTCGAAGCTAAAAATATATCAAAAAATTATTCCGGCCATAGGGCACTGCAAGAAGTAAGTATAGGTGTTGAAAAAGGCGAGGTATTTGGTTTGTTAGGTCCAAACGGCGCAGGAAAAACTACACTTATAAGAATAATTAACCAAATTATTAGACCTGATAGTGGAACTGTTTTGCTTAACAATGAAGCTATAAACAGCAATTCAATCCCAAAAATCGGCTACTTGCCCGAAGAAAGAGGGTTATATAAAAAAATGACCGTTGCTGACCAAGTGCTTTACCTCTCTAGCCTTAAAGGGTTAAAGATTAGCCTAGCAAAAGAAAGATTGAAAACTTGGCTTGAAAAGTTCGACATGCTTCCTTGGGCAAACAAAAAAATTGAGGAACTATCGAAAGGAATGCAGCAAAAGGTACAATTTATTGTTACCGTAATTCATGAACCTGAGTTGCTAATTTTAGATGAGCCCTTTTCAGGGTTTGACCCGGTAAATACCGAGCTTGTAAAAAAAGAGGTGCTTAACCTAAAAAAGAATGGAACTTCAATAATTTTCTCTACCCATAATATGAGCTCAGTTGAAGAGGTTTGCGACAGCATAGCCTTAATCAACAGATCAAAAAAAATTTTAGGAGGCAGTGTAGCTGAAGTTAGAAAATCTCATGGCGATGATGAGTTTTTGGTTACCTACATTGGAAATAAAATTGCCTTTGTAAATGCCCTATGGACAAACTTTCAATTGGTAGATCATAAAGAAGTTAATGGAGTTGCAGAGGCAAGGGTAAAATCGCTTAATGGTAGTAATTTAAACAAATTGGCAGAGTC
>JAAZVO010000061.1 GCA_018623405.1 Crocinitomicaceae bacterium | reverse complement strand
TTTTTGGAATTTAGCCATCACAGGATTTGGCTCAAAAAGCTGTACAGGTAAAACAACTGTAAATGGTATCTTATCTATTGGTTTTGGTAAACTAATTACTCATAATCAACTTACTTTATTATCTAACAATAAAGGAACCGCAACGGTAAGCACCCTTTGTACTTCTTGTAATATTGAAGGTAACTTGAAAATGCAAAGGATGATTCCGCATGAGAATGCATCGCTTTTAGCAGGAGGTTGGCTAAGAGGTAATTCATTTGTTTCTTGGGCAGACAGCCTTAACGAAAAAGGAATTTCAGGTGGAAACTTCCCTAAAAATCAGATAAAAACATTTCAATATTTCTCTGAGGACAGCCTAAACAATGGAAAAGGCGGATTTTTTTCCCTCCCAAACCTATCAGACTCTATTTGGGTAGGAAAAGGTGTGGTGGTAAATACAGATACCAATAAAGCCTTAACATTTTTAATGGATGGAGAAATCTTTAAAGGAGACACTACTTTTCATTTTGGTTCTTCCACACACCTTAAATGAATTTTATTGCTAATCCTTATCCTTCTGCCCTAATTTTCTTTTTCGAAGGATATGATAAAAAAGGATGTTATAATCCTTTTACGATAGACCAATACGGAAATTACGTTCCGATACAGGGTGGAGACACCTTGCATGTTGGCGAAGGTTTTTTTCTGCTATCTGAAGGCTCTAATCCCTATCTAAAATTTTCCGAAATTTTTAAAGTTGGTTCACCTGGTAAAACACGTTTTGGAAATGGAAAAAAACTTAAATAATAGCCTTGGTAATAGCGATTTATTGTTCGAGCTTTTTAGACCTGATGGAAGCAAAGATTATAGCAAAATCATTTTTAGTACCGAAGAAACCTCCGTAGGTTTTGACACCTTAATTGATGGACTAAAAATTCCAAATTTGTATGGTAAAGCTAACATCGCCACAGTAACTGAAGGACAAAATTTTGGTTTAAATTTTCTTCCAAAGTATCAAACTCAAAACTTAGCAATTCCCTTAAAAGTTTGGCAGGAGAGCACAACAACCGACTCAGCAAATTACGGCATTGCAATAAAAAACATTAATCGCTTACAGCAACAAAATTTATGTATTCAACTAATTGATAAAGAGTTAAATATTAAATCGCCCATACTTAGGGATACACTTGTTTCATTTTCAAAAATTAAATCAGACACAACAATCAGGTTTATCCTAGAGATAAGTAATCCTATCACCCTAGAGGCTTCCAATGTGCTTTGCAAATTAGACTCCAACGGCTCTGCTGCGGCTACATTAAATATCCCAAACCAAACATTCTTTTGGAAAATACTTAACGACATGGTAAAAAATCTGACAAAAAATACCATTATTTCAAAAAAGGTCTTTATTTCGCGTTAGACAAATTGCTCTTATGCAATAATCAATTAAAAGATTGTTATACTTTTGCAGGTTAGATGAAGAAAATATTTCTGAAAGCACTTCCCTACTTTTTTACACTTACCCTAATTATTATAGGATTTACGCTTACCGCGCAGGTTCCGGGTGGTGGTGGTCCTCCCGGTGGAACTAGCCCCTCAGGCGGTTGTTTTCCAAACCCATGTGTTCCCATAGATGGTGGCATTTCATATTTAATTGCTGCAGGAATTGCTTTAGGAGGCAAAAAACTTTACGACGCATCTAAGAAATAATATGCGTTCCCTTCTCGGTCATCCTGTAATTCGGTTTTTTGTAGCCGCAATTTTGCTATTTGTATTTTGGCTTCTGATTTATGAAGTTTGGCTACATCCAAAAGGAAATTTAGACAAATGGATTATTTCTCAAATAATTTATCAAGCAGGACTTATTCTTCAAGCATTTGGTTATGAACTGATGCGTGAATTTCCATTTGATGAAAACTTTAGAACCTTAGGTATAGATGGCGGTCACTCAATTTGGGTTGGTGATCCTTGCAACGGTTTAGAATTATTTGCCCTTTTTGCCGGATTTATTATTGCCTACCCCGGAAGATGGCTTAATAAACTCATAATAATTCCCATAGGAATTTTAGCAATTCATATTCTAAATGTTTTACGCGTAGCTGCTTTGGCAGCAATTGTTTACTACAACCCTGATTTATTGCAATTCAACCATACTTACACCTTTACCATTTTAGTTTATTCTGCAGTGTTTATTCTTTGGTACTTTTGGTCAACAAGATGGAGCAATTTTGATTTCAAGCAAAAAGTTAGTGTTTCATAAGAACCACCTGTGGTTGTTAGTTGGTTTTTTAAGCCTAATTACTTTAGGCTTTTTAAGGGAGTACATTTTCGAAGGCATTAATGCTTATTTAGGAGCGCTTTACTACCAACACGAGAACCCCTCGGCAAGATTTGGCTTAGGAATAATTGAACATTTAGATTATTGGCAATTGTTCTATTTAAAATTCCCGCTCACCTTAATAACAGCTCTCCTCTTTTTTTTAATTAGTTATTTATCATTAAAAAAAGCGTTTACAAGCCTGCCTGTACTTTTATACACCTCCATATTTTTTGGAATTATTTTTTTGCTCTCCCTTACCTTTTATGGATTGGCTTATTTAATGTTACCCGAAAAAATGTATAATGTATCGCGACGCTTGGCAGAATTTATTCAATCGCCTTTGGCTTTAATGGTGTTGTATCCTGCATTTTTAATTTTTAGTAAAGCTGATTTTACCAATTCAGATCGATCTTCGTCATAAAAAGCAAAATAAGTGGCTAAAAGAATAAGTCCAAAATCCATTATGCCGCATATTAAGCCTATCCCCAAATGAAATAAAACTCCCAGCGTCATCCACTTGTACTTTAACTTCCTAAACCAAATAAAAAAAGGAAAACCAATTTGATAAATAAGGGTATAGTAATTTAAAAAGTACCCAATATTTGGATGTTCAACAATAAATTTTGCCATCCAAATATTGCTGTATTCGGGAATTTGACTTACCAAAAAAAATGCATCACCCGACAACCAATGCGTACCTGTAAGTTTTCCAAACCCCGCTGTAAAGTATAACAATACCACTTCAAACTTCACCGCTACTAATCCAAACCACGAGATCAAATTTCTTTGAACTGTACCTTCTTCTTTTTCATTTAAAAAAATCATCCAAAAGAGAATATTATACAGCAACTGCTCACCCCCGTTGGTAATGTTTATGGTTTTATATTGAAGTATTATGGTGCATAAGTACACCCCAACGGCTGAAAAAGTTTGCCACTTTCCCCATAAACCAAGAATTAAAAAAGCAAATAATGGCCCAAGCAGCAAAGGGTAGATAGCATGTAATAGCTCAAAATTTAAAGCTTGCACAATCCACTTCGAGCTATTGCCATCAAAATGATAATAATGAATAAAGGCATCGGGAGCAAAAAAAGTATCTGCAAATGGAAGTAACCTCAAAAAATAAAATCCAATTACCAAATACACCGCACGTCGCAATAGCCAAACTGTTTGGTAATGATGATTATTCGCTATTTTTTCTATACCCTCAGTCAGCATCATTTAATGTTTTAGGAGGAAAGAATTGCGCATTAAAGCCTTTTTCGGGTTTTACATACTTTATGAGGTAAGCAAACTCAACACCTTCAACACCTTCAACATTTCTTTCATTTAGCTTAGTTTCAGCGTACCTAGCAGCATTTAAATATTGAGGATAATGAACTATTTGCTGTTGAGCTATCTCCTTTACTTTGTTATTTCCCAAATGTTGAATGGAGGGATTCCTTAATAGCTGCAGGTAAATTTTATTGGTTTGAAAACCCAAATAATTTTGAATTTTCCATTTTTTATAGATTGCAGAAAAACGGTTTTCCCGAGCTTGCTGCAGTAAAGTTGTACCATCCTCAAACCAAGGTGTTTTTGTGCCATCTTTTAAGTAACCACGATACACAAAAAACTCTCTTTTATCAGGTGGTTCAGGTGCAAAAACCGAATAATTCGCATGAAATTGCGGAACATTATACCAATAGGCAAACTGCCCAATTGAATTTGATTTTCCATAGTCTGCAAACTGATAAATCAGTTTCATGGAAACATGAAAAATAAAAACGCCTAAAAGCAGAAAAAATAGGGTGTGTATTTTTCGCATATCTTCTTTAAAATGGCCCCAAATCAATACATTTGCGAATCAACCAAAAGTATCAATTAATGCAAAAAGACCAACAGGTTTTCGATCTCATTGAAGATGAAAAACAAAGACAAACAGAAGGTATTGAGCTTATTGCCTCTGAGAACTACGCTAGCAACCAAGTTATGGAAGCTATGGGGAGCGTACTTACCAACAAATACGCTGAGGGATTACCCGGTAAAAGGTATTATGGAGGTTGTGAGGTAGTAGATGAAATCGAAGATTTGGCTAGAGAAAGACTTAAAACCCTTTTTAATGCTGAATGGGCAAACGTTCAGCCACATTCGGGCGCTCAGGCCAATGCAGCTGTAATGTTGGCTTTGCTTAAACCGGGAGATAAAATATTAGGATTTGACCTTTCGCATGGTGGACACCTTACGCATGGTTCTAATGTTAACTTTTCGGGAAAATTATATCAACCTTCATTTTACGGTGTAGAACCGGATACAGGAACTATTGATTATGATAAGGTTAAAGCAACTGCCCAAAAAGAACAACCCAAATTAATTATTTGTGGAGCCTCAGCTTATTCAAGAGATTGGGACTACCAAACTCTTCGAAACATTGCCGATGAGGTAGGCGCTTTATTACTTGCAGATATTTCACATCCATCAGGATTAATTGCTAGAGGATTATTGAACGACCCTATGCCCTGCTGCCATGTGGTAACATCTACCACTCATAAAACCTTGAGAGGCCCTAGAGGCGGAATTATTATGGTAGGTAAAGATTTTGATAATCCATTTGGCCTAAAAACACCCAAAGGTGCAATTAGAAAATTCTCTTCTCTTTTAGATTCGGCTGTGTTTCCGGGAACCCAAGGTGGCCCTCTTGAACATGTAATAGCAGCAAAAGCAGTTGCCTTTGGGGAAGCACTTTCAGATGAATATTTGCACTACTGTGTTCAGGTAGTAAAAAATGCACAATTAATGGCCCAAGAATTTGTTGACAGAGGCTACAAAATTATTTCAGGCGGAACTGATAATCATTTGATGTTAATTGATTTGCGCTCAAAAAACATAACCGGAAAAGATGCAGAGAACGCACTGATAAAAGCCGATATTACTGTTAATAAGAATATGGTACCTTTTGATGATAAGTCACCGTTTGTAACCTCAGGTATTCGTGTAGGAACACCTGCAATTACTACTAGAGGCATTAAAGAAGATACCATTCCCACAATTGTTGAGCTGATTGATAGAGTTGTTACAAATCCTGATAACGAATCTGAAATTAACAATGTAAAAACAGAAGTAAACAAGCTTATGGAGGGGTTACCTCTATTTGCCTAAACCCACAATATGATAGAAGCAAACAATCCCCAAAGAAGATCTTTTATTGAAATTCCTGAAGGAAGTGATTTTCCGATTCAAAATTTACCCTTTGGTATTTTCTCTGTTGGAGACGATGAGCAGCGCGCGGGTGTAGCTCTAGGAGAAAAAGTAATTGATTTAAGTGCCTTATTCGAGTTAGGATACTTAACCTCGGTTGACGAAAATGTATTTAGCTACCCAATGCTAAACCCATTTATTGCGATGGGAAACGCTACAACAAGAGCGGTAAGAAATGAATTGGCATTACTTTTCGATGCTGAAAACCCAAAATTAAGAGAGCAAAAATCTGATTTAGAAAAGGTTTTATTCAACCAAGCAGATGTAACCATGCACCTTCCTGTAGAAATTGGAGACTACACAGATTTTTATTCTAGTAAGGAGCATGCTACCAACGTTGGCACCATGTTTAGAGACCCCAATAACGCATTATTACCAAATTGGTTGCACCTTCCTGTGGGTTATCATGGCAGAGCTTCGTCAATTATTCCTTCAGGTATTCCCGTTAGGCGTCCAAAAGGTCAAAGTCTTCCTGCAGAAGCTGAAAACCCTGTTTTTGGCCCATCCAAATTAATGGATTTTGAGTTGGAGATGGCTTTTATTTCGCACCAAGGAAAGGATTTAGGTGAACGCATTTCTATTTCGGAGGCTGAAGACTACATTTTCGGAATGGTGATTTTTAATGATTGGAGTGCACGTGATCTTCAAAAATGGGAATATGTTCCATTGGGCCCATTCTTAGCCAAAAATTTTGCATCAAGCATTTCACCTTGGATTGTAACATTAGACGCCCTGGAACCATACAGAGTTGATGGTCCGGTTCAAGAGCCAACCCCACTACCCTATTTACAGTTTGAAGGAAAAAGAAGTTTTGATATCAACCTTGAAGCTTACATTACTCCTGAAAATAGTGTAGCCTCAAAAGTTTGCCATTCCAACTTTAAATTCATGTATTGGAATATGGCTCAACAACTTGCGCATCACACAATTAATGGATGTAACATTAATGCAGGAGACTTTTTCGCTTCAGGCACTATTAGCGGACCTACTCCAGATAGCTATGGCTCTATGTTAGAGTTGGCCTGGAAAGGCACTAAACCTCTGAAACTTGATGATGGAAGCGAAAGAAAGTTTATACAAGATCATGACACCGTTACGATGAAAGCCTATTGCGACAATGGTTCAGTTAGAATGGGGTTTGGTGAGGTTTCATCAAAAGTATTGCCTGCAACATAATTTTAATTCATGGCAAAGAGCGATCCCGAAAAGGAAAAAAAAGAAATTTTAAACAGCTACCGAGGGCTGTTAAGGGTTGCTCAACACTCTAAAAGTAAGGAAGATAGAGAAGAGCTAAAAAGGGCATTCCATGTGGCTTTGGAAGCGCATAAAGACATGCGCAGAAAGTCCGGAGAGCCCTACATTTATCATCCTATAGCGGTAGCAAAAATAGCGGCTGAAGAAATTGGGCTAGGCACCACTTCAATTATTTGTGCGCTGTTGCACGATACTGTTGAAGATACTGAGCTCACCATTAAGGACATGGATAAAATGTTTGGACCGAAAGTGGCCAAAATTATCGATGGACTTACCAAAATCTCAGGAGTCTATTTCGACCCAACCCAATCTATACAAGCAGAAAACTTCAGGAAAATGCTGCTTACCCTTTCAGATGATGTTAGGGTTATTCTAATAAAGTTAGCAGATAGGCTGCATAATATGAGAACGCTCGGCTCTATGCGGCGTGATAAGCAATTAAAAATTGCTTCAGAAACGCTTTATCTATATGCGCCACTTGCTCATCGACTTGGACTTTACAACATTAAAACAGAGTTAGAAGACCTCTGCTTAAAATATACTCACCCTGATGAGTTTAATGAAATTGAAACCAAATTACAGAAAACAAAAGCTGTACGTTCTCGATTTGTAAATCAGTTCATCTATCCAATCAAAAAGGAATTAGACCAAAACAATTTCGATTTTGAGATTAAAGGTCGTACCAAATCCATATTTAGTATATGGAGCAAAATGAAAAACAAAAAAATTCCTTTTGAAGAGGTATATGATGTTTTTGCGATTCGGATAATCTTAAAAACTCCTACAGAACTAGAAAAGGCGGAATGTTGGAAGGTATATTCTATTGTTACAGACTTTTACCGCCCAAATCCCGATAGGTTAAGAGATTGGATATCTACCCCAAAAGCCAACGGTTACGAGTCGTTGCATACCACAGTAATGAGTCCCACAGGAAAATGGGTAGAGGTGCAAATACGCACCGAACGTATGAATGAAATTGCCGAGAAAGGATTTGCTGCCCATTGGAAATATAAGCACCTTGGCCAAGAAAGCGAAAAAAACAACTTAGATAATTGGATCAATAGAATTAGAGAAATGCTTGAAAACCCAAGTGCCGATGCCTTGGATTTCATGGATGATTTTAAGATGAATCTTTTCTCTGATGAAATTTTTGTATTTACCCCAAGGGGCGAATTAAAAACGCTTCCTCATGAGGCAACAGCTCTCGATTTTGCATTTGAAATTCATACACAAGTTGGTTCTAGGTGTATTGGAGCCAAGGTAAATCATAAACTAGTGCCGTTAAGCCACACTTTAAAAAGTGGCGACCAAGTTGAAATCATCACATCCAAAAAACAATCTCCTAAAGAAGATTGGCTAAAGTTTGTAGTAACGGGAAAGGCAAAATCGAGCATTAAGTCAGCATTAAAAGAAGAAAAAAAGAAAATTGCTGCTTTTGGAAAAGAAACTTTGGAGCGAAAACTGAAATTTTTTTCACTCGACATTTCACCTCAAAACCTACAGAAGTTAGCGCAATACTACAAACAAGCTTCTGAGCTTGAATTATTGTATCAAATTGGTTTAGAGAACATTGACCTCAACCAAATTAAAAAACTAAAGAAAGAGGGAACTAAAATTGCTTACCGCCCAAGAAGAAAACCTGTTAAAGGGAAGGGCGAAAAGTTTATTACTACTAAAGAGAAGTTTGGAAGCGTAGGATTACAAATTTTTGGTGGTGATTTAGATGGTGTTGATTATAAGTTAGCCCCTTGTTGCAACCCCATTCCCGGAGATAATGTTTTTGGGTTTATTACCAAGCTTGAGGGTATCAAAATTCATAGAACCACATGCCCCAACGCAATTGACATGATGTCAAAATATGCCTATCGCATTGTGAAGGCCAAATGGACCAATCAAAAGTCTATTGCCTTTTTAGTTGGCATTAAATTGCGTGGTATTGATAAGGTAGGATTGGTAAATAACTTAACCTCAATTATTTCTGCAGAGCTGAACGTAAACATGCGCTCTATTTCTTTTGATACGGAAGATGGAATTTTTGAAGGTAAAATCATGGCTTTTGTGCATGACACTATACACCTCAAAAATTTAATTAAAAAACTTAATAAGGTAGATGGAGTTACCTCTGTAGAACGAATTAACCCTAATGAATAATTAGCTATTGGGTTTACTATTTTAGTAGCAATGAAAAATCAAGAAACAAGAGACGAGGTAAAAAAGATTTTTTCGGCTTTTTTAAAACAAAACAGTCACCGAAAAACCCCTGAGCGCTTTGCCATTTTAGATGAAATTTATTCAATGCGAGAGCATTTTGATGTAGAAGGATTGTACATTAAAATGAAGGAAAAAAAATACCGCGTTTCTAGAGCAACTCTATATAACACTATAGATTTATTAATTGCATGCAACCTTATTAGAAAACACCAATTCGGGCAAAAAATCTCACAATATGAAAAGTCGCATGGTTATCAACAACACGACCATATTATTTGTACCGATTGTGGAAAAGTAATGGAGTTCTGCGACCCAAGAATAGAGAACATTAAAGCAACTTTGGAGAATCATTTAAATGTTGAAATAAATCACCATTACCTTAACTTTTACGGTCATTGTAAAGAGTGTAGAAGTAAGGTACAAAAAGAAAAATCCTAACCATGAAAGTGGACGTATTATTAGGCCTTCAATGGGGAGACGAGGGCAAGGGAAAAATAGTTGATGTACTTACCCCTTATTACAATGTAATTGCTAGGTTTCAAGGTGGACCCAATGCAGGGCACACCCTTAAATTCCAAGATAAAAAACACGTTTTGCATACCATTCCTTCAGGCATTTTTAGACAAAATGCCAAAAATGTAATTGGAAATGGCGTGGTTGTAGATCCTGTGATTCTTAAAAAAGAGTTGGAAGCGCTTGAAGCAATGGATGTTCCTTTTGGAGAACGCATATTAATTTCAAGAAAGGCCCATTTAATTTTACCAACTCACAGATTGCTTGATGCGGCCTCTGAGGCCTCAAAAGGCAAAGAGAAAATTGGCTCTACACTAAAAGGTATAGGTCCAACCTACATGGATAAAACAGGGCGCAATGGCTTGCGTATTGGCGATATTGAATTACCAACATTTAAAGAAAAATACAACAAACTAAAAGGTAAGCATTTAGACCTCTTACAGCGGTATGATGGCTTTGTAGTAGTAGGACTAGAAGAAATGGAAGCTGCTTTTTTTGAAGGTGTAGAATGGATAAAAAAACTTCAAATAATTGATAGTGAATATTATCTAAATAAACAAGTAAGCAAGCAACAACGTGTTTTGGCTGAAGGTGCCCAAGGCTCACTGTTAGATATAGATTTTGGATCTTACCCTTTTGTTACCTCAAGCAACACTATTGCAGCAGGAGCTTGTACTGGTTTAGGTATTGCACCCAATAAAATTGGAGAGGTTTACGGTATTTTTAAAGCTTATTGCACAAGAGTTGGAAGTGGACCTTTTCCTACCGAACTTTTTGATGAAGATGGAAAAACCATTGCCGCTGTTGGAAGCGAGTTTGGCGCAACTACAGGCAGACCTAGAAGATGTGGATGGTTAGACCTTCCTGCATTAAAATATACTGTGATGCTTAATGGAGTTACTAAACTCATCATGATGAAAGCCGATGTATTAAGCGAGGTAGAAAACATTAAAGTTTGTACGCACTACAAGGTAAATGGCGATATAACAGATGTTTTCCCCTACTCTATTGAAGAGCAGCCTCATCCAATCTACAAAACTTTTAAAAGTTGGAAAACAGATCTTACCGGTTTAACCACTGAAGATGAACTTCCACAGGAGTTAAAAGACTATATTAACTACTTAGAAAAAGAAATAGGCATTCCAATCGCTATTGTTTCGGTTGGCCCAGATAGAAAACAAACCATCCAAAGAGAAGCTTTTGAAATAAAGTAGCTTCTTTTGCGTATTTAACACGCATTTTGAAAAAAGCGCTTTTTCTACTTCTTATTTTCCCCATAGTTGTTTTTGCTCAAAAAGCAAAAAAGCTAGAAATTGTGCATGCCGATGACTTAATTTTCGATAAATCATCAGGTAACAATGCCAAGCGCCTTATTGGTAACGTGGTGTTTAAGCAAGAGCAAACATTTATGTATTGCGATAGTGCTTACTTCTATTCTGAAACCAACAGTTTTGAGGCTTTTAACAATATCCGAATAGTTGAGGGGAATGACATGAGCCTTACCGGAGATGTTTTAAATTATGATGGCAACTCAAAATATGCCAAGCTAAGCGGAAATATTGTATTAAAAGATGCTGAAACAACCTTAACCACAAACTACCTAGACTATAACCGAGAAGATAGATTTGCTTTTTACCAAGGTGGCGGAGAAATTATCAATACTTCAGATGATATTAAGCTTACTTCAGGAATTGGCTATTACTTCCCTGATACCAAATTTTTTCATTTTAAAGATTCGGTAGTGCTTGTTTCAGATGATTACACCATAAAATCTGATACGCTTCATCAAAACAACGCCTCTAACATTACCTATTTCTGCGGTCCAACAGAGATTTGGAGCGACAGCACTTACATCTATTGCGAAAGAGGATTTTACGATAAAGATGGAAAAGCTTCTGAGTTTGTAAAGAATGCGTTTATCCAAAACGAAAATCAGTCGCTTAAAGCAGATTCTATCAGGTACGATTTAGAAAATGATATTGGGTGGATGCATGGCAATGCCGAAATAACTGATACTACAGAAGATTTTATTGTAAAGGGCAACTATGCCATTCATAATAAATTAGACAGTACCTCACTGGTTACCGGACAGGCTTTATTAATTCAGATTTTTGATGAAGACTCCTTCTTTTTACACGGAGATACCCTTTTTTCTGAGTTCGATTCAATAAGAAAACATAGAATAATTCATGCTTACCGAAAGGTTAAGTTTTTTAAAGAAGACCTTTCAGGAAAATGTGATTCGTTGGTTTTTTCGAATGCTGATAGCTTAATTAAGCTATTTTATGATCCCATTATTTGGGTTGATGCCAATCAGTTAACTGCACAATACATTCAAATAAAAAATTATGATGGCAAAATAAAATGGATGGAAATGGTAGAAAATTCATTCATTATTACCCAAGAAGACTCGGTTAAATTCAACCAAATTAGTGGTAATAACATGATGAATATTTTTAGAGATGGAGCCCTAGTAAAAATTGATGTAAAAGGAAATGGTAAAACAATGTATTACGCCAAAGAGGAAGATGGCTCCTACATTGGGGTAAATGATGCCACTGCTGAAGACCTCATCATTTTTTTAGATAGCAATGCCGTTGAAAAAATAAAATTCTACAAAAACCCAACATCAAAGCTTACACCAT
>JAAZVO010000294.1 GCA_018623405.1 Crocinitomicaceae bacterium | reverse complement strand
GGTGAGTTTCGCTCCGCAAAAGAAATTGAAGAGGTTATTGTAAAGTCTGAAAAGGCAAATATTGTTTACCTTAAGGATATTGCTGAGGTTGTTTTTGAAGAGGCCGAAGCCCAAAGTTACGCAAGAGAATATGGTCAGCCTGTGGTGATGGTTGATGTAAAAAAACGGGCAGGAGAAAACTTAATAAATGCATCTGATAAAATCAATGAAATTATTGAAAACGCAAAAGCCAATGTTTTCCCAAAAAACCTAAGTGTAACCATAACTAACGATCAATCAGACCAAACTAGAAATACCGTTTCTGAATTGGAGAACTCCATCATATTCGGGATGATTTTAGTAATTGCCGTGTTACTTTTCTTTTTGGGCTTAAGAAATGCACTTTTTGTTGGAACGGCAATACCTCTTTCAATGTTTACGGCCTTTTTCCTTTTAGGAAGTGCAGGGGTAACTTTAAACATGATGACCCTCTTTTCATTAATACTTGCTCTTGGTATGTTGGTAGATAATGGAATTGTGGTGGTTGAAAACATTTACCGACTTATGGATGAGGGCTATTCAAGGTTTGATGCAGCGAGATATGGGGTTGGAGAAGTAGCATGGCCCATTATAGCATCAACTGCAACAACCTTAGCGGCATTTGTTCCATTAGCCCTTTGGCCCGGCATTTTTGGGGAGTTTATGAAATATCTTCCTATTACATTAATCCTAGTTCTAGGATCTTCTCTTTTCGTAGGCTTAGTAATAAACCCGGTTTTTACTGCGGTATTCATGAAGGTTAAAGAAGAAAAGATTCAGGCAACCTTTAAGTTTATGCTTTTTACCGGAGTTACTGTTGCTCTCGGCTTTTTGTTTATTCAAGGTGTGTATTGGTTAGGCTTGGTGTTTACTGCTATTGGCTCAACCTTTCTTATGTTCAAATACCTTTTTATGACCAAAGAAAATAAATTGAAAGATTTAATTTTTCCGGTTGGGTTATTTACTGTTTTTGGGTTTTTGTTTACCGCTTCAGGGTTTACATTCTCAGGTAGCTTTTTGTTTTTTAATGCTGCCCTTTTGACATTAAACTTTACATTCCTAAGGCCTGCAACTGAGTTTTTTCAAGAAACCCTTTTGCCTTGGCTCGAGGAAAAGTATAAAGTCTTTTTATCCTTTGCCTTGGCAGGATTTAAACCGATTCTATTTTTTGTAGGCACTTTTTTGTTTTTGATTTTTTCAGGGATATTGCTAGGAATTTTCCCTCCCAAAGTAATTTTCTTCCCCATTAATCAGCCAAATTATGTAAACATATTTGTTGAGGCACCAATTGGCACCGACATTGAAGAAACAGATCATATTACCCGTATTTTAGAAGATAGGGTTTTTGAGTACATTAAAAAATATGAAGTTACTGAAGAGGTAAATGGAGAAGAGTTAACACATAATTTTTTAATTGAATCTGTAATTGCTCAAGTTGGAGAGGGCGCCTCAGACCCAAATCAGGGACCTTCTATGGCTAAAACACCTCATAAGGCTAGAATAGCCATAAACTTTACTGAATTTAAAAACAGACGAGGCATTATGACCTCTGATGTAATGGAAGAAATAAGAGATTTGGTAAAGGGTGTGCCGGGGGCTCAAATTATTGTAGATAAAGATGCTGCAGGTCCTCCAACAGGAAAGCCAATTAACATAGAGATTTCTGGAGATTATTATGAGCAAATAATTGCAGAAGCAACTAACATCAAAGAATATATTGATGGAAAAAATATTGGTGGTATAGAAGAGTTAAAACTTGATGTAGAGGTAGGCAAGCCTGAAATGCCAATTGAAGTTGATAGGAGAAAAGCAAGAAGGTTAGGGGTTTCTACCGCACAGGTTGGTAATACCATAAGAACGTCACTTTTTGGCCTAGAGGTATCAACCTATAAAGATGGTGAAGATGATTACCCAATTTACGTGCGTTTAGATGATAAGTATCGCTACAATGGTGAAATGCTAATGAATCAAAGCATCACCTTTAGAGATCAATCAACAGGAAGAATAAAGCAAGTGCCAATTTCCGCTGTTGCTTCCGCCGAAAAAACATCAACATTTAGTGCGGTAAAAAGAAAAGATCAAACTAGAATGATAACCATCATGTCTAACGTATTAGATGGTTACAATGCTAATGAGGTGGTAGCTGAAATTAAAAAAGTAATGGAAGAGTATCCACTACCTGAAGGCAATAATGTAAAATTTACTGGAGAGCAAGAAGAGCAAGCAAAAGAGCTATCATTTTTGGGGAACGCATTAATGATTGCGGTATTCCTTATTTTCTTGATATTGGTTTCCCAATTCAACTCTGCTTCAACTCCTTTTATCATTGTAATATCTGTAGTTTTTAGCTTAATAGGGGTATTTATTGGGCTGGTAACCTTCAGGATGGACTTTGTAATTATCATGACGATGATTGGGATAATCTCATTAGCAGGAATTGTAGTAAACAATGCTATTGTTTTGATTGATTATACCCGATTGGTAATGGCTCGCAAGAGAAAAGAACTTGGATTAGAAGAAGATGCTATACTTCCTACAGATGCTCTTCTAGATAGTTTGGTAGAAGGAGGTAAAACAAGGCTGCGGCCTGTGCTTTTAACTGCAATTACCACTATTTTAGGGTTATTACCTCTTGCTACAGGAATGAATATAGATTTTTATTCTCTTTTTACTGAGTACGACCCTAAAATTTATTTTGGTGGAGATAACGTTATTTTTTGGAGTCCTATGAGTTGGACAGTAATTTTCGGGTTAACTTTTGCAACTTTCTTAACCTTAGTAATTGTTCCGGTTATGTTCTATTTACTAACCAGATTGAAATACAGGTTCAGAAAAACCCCTGTAATGAGTTAATTTTTAGTGATTTCTGAACATAAACCAAGTTGAGTTGTATTAGTAGGCACATTAATTAATGTTATTTTTGTCAATTCGCTATCCGAATAATTATGAGTGCCACAGATTACCCACTGCTTAACAACATTAAGTTTCCTTCAGATTTAAGAAAACTTAATGAAAACCAATTAGAGCAAGTTGCCAACGAGTTAAGAGAGTTTATTATTGATATTGTTTCTCAAAAGGGAGGACACTTTGGTGCAAGCTTAGGTGTTGTTGAGTTAACTGTTGCTTTGCATTATGTATTTAACACCCCTGCAGATCAGCTGGTTTGGGATGTTGGCCATCAAGCTTATGGGCACAAAATATTAACCGGAAGAAGAGAAGTATTTCATACTAATAGAAAGTACCAAGGTATTAGCGGTTTTCCTAAAAGAAAAGAAAGTGAGTACGATACCTTTGGCGTAGGTCACTCCTC
>JAAZVO010000060.1 GCA_018623405.1 Crocinitomicaceae bacterium | reverse complement strand
TGCTTTTACAGCTGCTAGTTTCATTTCCTCATTAATGGTAGTTGCTCTAACATCAAGGGCTCCTCTAAAAATAAATGGAAAACCCAATACATTATTTACTTGATTAGGATGGTCAGACCTTCCGGTGGCCATAATTGCATCAGGTCTAGCTTTTAGAGCATCGTTGTATGCTATTTCAGGAACAGGATTGGCTAATGCAAAAATAATTGGGTCTTTGGCCATTCCTTTTACCATTTCTTTGGTTACCAAACCGCCTCTAGATAGCCCTAAGAACATATCTGCTCCAACCAAAACCTCTGCAAGAGTTGAGGCTTTCACCTCATTAGCAAAAAACTTCTTTGATTCAGATAACTTTTCCCTTGAAGGCTTGATAACTCCTTTGCTATCTACCATGATGATATTCTCTTTTCTAACACCAAGAGAAACATAAAGCTTGGCGCAAGATATGGCAGATGCTCCTGCTCCGCTAATTACAATCTTTAGTTTTTCTATCTTTTTTTGAGCAAGCTCCAATGCATTTAACAATCCGGCTGCAGAAATAATTGCAGTTCCATGCTGATCATCATGCATTACGGGAATTTTCAATTCTTCTTTTAGCCTTTTTTCTATTTCAAAAGCTTCAGGAGCCTTAATATCTTCTAGATTTATTCCTCCAAATGTTGGCGCAATATTTTTTACGGTTCTAATAAACTCGTCGGTATCTGTGGTTTCAATTTCGATGTCAAAAACGTCAATATCAGCGAAAATTTTAAATAATAACGCTTTTCCTTCCATTACAGGTTTTGAGGCTAAAGGACCAATATCGCCCAATCCTAAAACTGCAGTTCCATTAGAAATTACAGCCACTAAATTACCTTTAGCGGTGTACCTGTAAACATCTTCAGGTGTTTTTGAAATTTCTAAACAAGGTTCTGCTACCCCGGGTGAGTAGGCTAAAGAAAGGTCTCTTTGCGATGAATAAGGTTTTGACGGAATAACTTCAATTTTTCCCGGTTTTCCCTGTTCGTGATAATCTAGCGCCTCTTGTTTCCTTACCTTTATCATGAAAAAAAATTTGGCCAAAATTAGCCATTAATTCAGGGATTAAAGCAAAAAAGACAGAAAATGAGCGTTAAGAGATTAGTAGTTTTTTCAGGTTCGGGAATAAGTGCCGAAAGTGGTATAAAAACATTTAGAGAAATTGGCGGATTATGGGAAGAATATAGCATTTATGATGTAGCAACTCCCGAAGCTTGGCAGAAAAACAAAACACTGGTTCTAGATTTTTACAACCAAAGAAGAAAACAAGTACTTGAAAAACAACCTAACGATGGGCATTTTGTATGTGTTGATCTCGAAAACTATTTTGATGTTGAAATAATTACCCAAAATATAGATGATTTACATGAGCGTGCAGGTTCTCAAAAAGTATTGCATTTACATGGTGAAATAAGAAAAGCTCAAAGCAGTTTAAACCCTAATTTAATTTATGAAATGGATGGCTGGAAGATAAAATTAGGCGATAAATGTGAACTTGGTTCACAACTTAGGCCACATGTGGTTTGGTTTGGAGAACCGGTTCCCAAAATGGATGATGCTATAAATATTGTAAGTAAGGCAGATATTTTAGTTGTAGTTGGCACCTCTCTTCAGGTTTACCCCGCTGCAGGTCTATTAAATTATTGTCCAAACAGTTGTAAAGTTTTTTTGGTTGACCCAAACGAGTTAGATACTTCCACATTTTATCAAAGTATTGAGCATATAAAAGAAAAAGCCGGAGTTGGTTTACCCCGGCTTTCAAAAACTTTAATCGAAAATTTTGCTTAATGGCCTACCACCAATTTTTGTGTATCTACAACTTTTCCGGCAGAGATTAAATTACATAAGTAAATCCCTCCTTCAAAATCAGAAACATTTAATAAAACATTGTGCTCTCCGGAGAGTAAATCAATTTCTTGAATTTTTTTACCCACTAAATCGTAAATAACCAGCTTTTGATTTTCTTGATTTGGTAAGCTATATCTCAAAAAAGCCAAATCTTTTGCCGGATTAGGCACGATTGAATACAATTTAGTTGGGTTAATAAGTTCATTAGTACTAGCGGGGGGAGGAACCGTTTTAAAAACAAATCTCAAGTTTAACGAATCGCCTGAGCCAAGCTCATCAAAAAATGAATAATCAATTATAGTAATTCCTTCTTCTTGATAAGGCTCTAAATATGAAATAAATGAGCTATCAGATTTTCCAGACTCCAAAAACACAGGATCAGTTGAAAGACTTGTGGTTGGAGGAAAACAATTTGGCCCCCAACAATAATAGTTTACAGAATTACCCGGCATATCAATTGTATTTCTGTACACATGCATTGACATGCTATTGGTTCCGGAATTAGTAATAATCAACTTTTCTTCAATAATACCTTCTGTATATTTTCCAACTATAGTATCAGGATAAGTACTGTTAGTAATATTTTGAGCGTTCAGAGCAAATCCAAATGCTACCAAAAATAAAGTGATGTAAAATTTATTCATATTGATATCTAGTATTCTACAAAAATCAGAAAATTAAGCAAATAGCCCAAATTTTTAATTGTATTTATTAGAAACGTTGTAAATGCTAAATTAGCGGCTCATAAAATTTTTACCATGAAAAAACTATTACTTTCAATTTTCTCAATTATTTCAATCAATAAATAATATGAATAAAGCAATAATTTTCAGTTTATTTCTACTTTTCACCATCGGTGTTAAAGCCCAAGATGCAAGATCAATTCCCGAAGTAGAAATCAAAGACCTTTACGGAAATGTATTTAACACGGCTAATCTTTCAAACGATGGCAAGCCAATGGTAATTAGCTTTTGGGCAACATGGTGTAGCCCTTGCAAAAGAGAACTGAATAACATTGCTGAAGAATATATTGATTGGCAAGATGAAACAGGAGTAAAAATTGTTGCAGTTTCTATTGATGATGCCAGAAACATGCAAAAGGTAAAACCTTATGTAGATGGCCAAGCTTGGGAATATGAAGTGCTTTTAGATCCAAATGGAGATTTTAAAAGATTGATGAATGTTAACAATGTGCCCCATACTTTTCTAGTGGATGGCAATGGGCAAATTGTTTGGCAACACAATTCCTATAGCGAAGGAGACGAATATGAATTATATGAATTAGTTCAAAAGCTTGCCGCAGGTGAGTCTATTGAACACTAATTAAATTTTATAATTTGAAATCCCTGAAATTTTTATTGGCTGCAGTATTCTGCAGCCAATTTTTCTTTTTAAAGGCTCAAGAAGAACAAAAAAGTGTGGGTGAAATTCATGGAAATTTCGACATGACCACTCAATTCTACAGTATTGATACCGTTATTGGAGCCCCAATTGTACCTGAAAAACTCTTAATGAATGGCTTTTTAAACTTAATCTACACAAAAGATAGGTTTACTGCAGGATTAAGATATGAAGCCTATCACAATGTACTTCAAGGATTTGACCCCGGTTATGCAGGAACAGGAATTCCTTTTAGATATGCTTCTTACCGTGGTGATAGAATGGAAATTACAGCTGGTAACTTCTATGAGCAATTTGGTAGTGGTTTAATATTTAGAAGTTATGAGGAACGTGGACTTGGAGTTGATAATGCAATGGAGGGAATCAGAGTAAAAGGAAAAATTGGAAATGGATTATATGTAAAAGGTGTTATTGGAAGACAAAGAATATTCTTTGCTCAAAGCCCCGGAATTGTGAGGGGTGCTGATGCTGAGTTAAACATTAATGAGACATTTCCTAGTTTATCAGAATCAAAAACTAAGCTCATACTAGGAACCAGCTTTGTTAGTAAATATCAGCAAGATGATAATGTAACTTATATTTTGCCCGAAAACGTTGCAGCAGGTGGCGGAAGGTTAAATCTGATTAGAGGAAATTTCTCCATCTTCTCTGAATATGTTTATAAAGCCAATGATCCATCTGCCGATAATGGTTTTATCTACAAACCCGGTCAAGCTATTTTTCTTTCAACCTCTTACTCAACAAAAGGATTTGGCCTAAACCTATCAGCCAAACATATCGACAATATGAGTTTTAGGTCAGACAGGAATGAAAACATTAATAACCTTCTTATTACTTACTTACCCGCCTTAACCAAACAACATACATATAACCTAGCAGCAACTTTGTATCCTTATGCTACTCAACCTAACGGAGAAGTAGGTTTTCAGGCAGATATGACATTTAGGCTAAAAAGAGGCACATGGTATGGCGGTAAATACGGAACTTCTGTTTTGGTAAACTTTGCTGCTGCAAATGGATTAGACTCAACAAAAATTAATGACGATTTTACAGATAGGCAAGGATATAAAACCAATTTATTTTCAGCCGGAGAAGAAGTGTATTTTAGAGATTTTAATGTTGAAGTAACAAGAAAAATTAACAAGAGTCTAAAGCTCAAGGCATCCTATTTCAACTTTGTATTTAACAATGACGTAATGAAGTTAGCGGGATCTCCAGGTACTTTCTTTGTAGATATAGCTGTTCTTGATGTACTTTATAAATTCAATAGAACAAACTCGTTAAGAACAGAAGTACAAGGTTTGTGGACACAACAAGATCAAGGAAATTGGGCAACATTTTTAATGGAATATACGTTAGCTCCTCATTGGTTCTTTAGTTTTATGGATCAGTATAATTATGGAAACCCTATAAACAGTAGAAGATTGCATTATCCGATTTTTTCTACAGGCTATAATTCTGGAGGAAATAGAATTTCTGTTAGCTATGGAAGACAAAGAGCCGGAATTTTTTGCGTTGGTGGAGTTTGTAGAACCGTTCCAGCATCCAATGGTGTTACACTTTCAATAACGAGTTCTTTTTAATAAATTAGCCTAAAATATTTCAAATGAAAAAGCTTTTCTTTCCTGCCGTACTATCATTGTTTGTTGTATTTTTTAGTTGCGATAAGGTTGATAACCCTTTTCCTCAAATTGATACAGTAGATACTACAAATATTAATGTAAACTTTAACGATACAGTTGTTGTTGCAAGTAATGGGTTAAGAAGAATTTTATTAGAAGATTATACCGGTCATGAATGTGGAAACTGCCCACAAGCAGCAGAAATTGCCGAAGACTTGTTGGTACAGTACCCAAATCAGTTAAGTTTATTAGCAGTTCATGCAGGCCACTTTGCCGAGCCAGACCCATTTGATCCTAAATATGCTTTAGACCTTACAACAGAAGATGGAGACCTTTATGACAGTGAATTTGGGAACTCTGCAAAGGGCAACCCAAACGGATTGATAAACAGAACACAAGACCAAACAGGAAATTATGTAGTTAAGCCAGCCCAATGGACTACAATTGTTGACTCTTTGGTAAATTCCACAACAAGCAATAATCCTGAAATTGATATTGAAGTAACTAGTATTTACAATACAGAGCAGAAAACATTAAGGTTGCTTTCTAATGTTGCTGTAAATCAAAACTTAAATGGAAATTACAACCAAATTGCTTTCTTGCATGAAGCGGGTATTATTGGAAATCATAAGTTATATCAAGGAGGACAAACTTTAGTTATTGAGAATTATGAGTTCAAGCACGTTTTAAGAAAAGCATTGCCTACCTCATGGGGAAAACAATTAATTATTGGTAACGCATCTGCAAATACAAACCTTGAAGATGAAATTGCATACAATATTCCTGATGACTTCGTTCCTGAAAATTTAGGTGTTATTGTATGTGTTTTTGAAGAAACCACTAAAGAAATTATCCAAACAGTAGAGATAAAACACATCGTTAAATAGTGAGAGTTTTATTCGCCGCAATTATTCTTATGATTGCCTTATCATCAAAAAGCCAGTCAGGCTTTAATGGTGAAATTCATTTTGGAGGAATAACATCTCAGGTAGATGGAGATAACTATGGAGGGTTTAATAAGTTTGGGTATCACATCGGTTTTCTTACGTCAAAATCAATAAACACTAAATTAGATTGGTACCTTGGTTTACAATGGGCCACCAAGGGTTCATTCAAACCAAGTGAGCCCGATAAGGGAATATTTAACACCTATCGCATTAAACTTAATTACGCTCAAGTACCAATTGGAGTTAGGTACTTTTATAAGAAAATAAACCTTGAGGGTGGACTAACCTTAGGTGTTCTTACTTCTTCATATGAAGAGGATCAAATTGGAGAAATAAATCCTACTACCTTAAATTACAATCCTTTTGAGCTTGCTTATACGTTGGGTTTAAGTTATCCTATCACAGATAAATTTAACATCGGGCTTTGGCAATCTAGGTCTATTTTACCCATAGCAAATTCTTTAGAGTTAACCACCTTCGGATTGTTTGGTGGATCTTTTAATCACGTTTTATATTTTAACCTGAATTATAAGTTTCTTAAAAAGGGTTAAAACTTTTCAACTACCACAATTTTTAGCCATTTCATTCGATTAAATAAGGGTAAATTAATTATATTTAAACCAAGGAAAAACGCAAAACCAATACGCCATGATCGAAATGTTTAAGAAAGTGCTGCGGGGGGTAAGTTATGACAGGTACCTCTTTAAGAAGGAGCTTTTAAAAGCGAGAAATTGGTTAAAAAGAGATGAAGCCTTGTTATTAAAGGCTTGGGCCTTAGCAACTTTTACCGGAGCACATAAAGACCTTATTTTAGAGGTCTTCGACAAGATCAATTAATGTTGAACAAAGCCCTGAGCAATCGGGGCTTTAATTTTTTGCAAAATCAATATTTCTTTTTAGCCCTTTATACTTAGTTCTTTTTACAGCACTAGCCTTAAATATTTCGTCAAATACCTCTTCTGTTATTTCTTCCCAATCCTTTTTTGAGTATTCTAGCAAATTGCCATTTGGTAAAAACTCATTATTTCTGTGAAAGACAGATTTACTATTCCAAGGACAAACATCTTGGCAAATATCACAGCCAAAAATCCAATCATTCATTTTTTCGGTGAACTCAGAAGGGATTGAATCTTTTAATTCAATAGTTAAATACGAAATACACTTTGAGGCATCAATTTTATAAGGTGCAAATAAGGCCTCTGTTGGGCAAGCGTCTATACACTTGGTACAAGTTCCGCAATAATCCTTTATTGGACCATCAGCAATAAGTTCTACATCGCAGATAATTTCACCCAAAAAGAAAAATGAGCCCATTTGCTTATTAATAAGATTAGTGTGTTTCCCAATCCAACCAAGTCCGCTTCTTTTTGCCCAAGCCTTATCCATCACCGGAGCAGAATCAACAAAAACCCTTGCATTTATAGCTCCAATTTCAGCTTTTAAATACCTTAATAGCTCTTTTAATTTGTTTTTAAGTACTTTATGGTAATCTCTGCCATATGCATATTTTGAAATCTTGTAAGTATCAGAGACTTGTTGCTTTTCGGGAAAATAGTTTAATCCAACCGAAATAACAGATTTTGCACCTTCAAGAAGCTTTCTTGGGTCAACTCTTTTATCGAAATGGTTATTCATCCAACTCATTTCACCATGATAACCCTTTTTAAGCCAATTTTCTAATTCTTTAGCTTCTTGTTCTAAAAAGGTAGCTTCAGAAATTCCAACAAAATCAAAACCTATGGTTTTAGCTTTTTCCTTTAATGATTGTGTAAGGAATTGTTGATTCATTAAAAGAGGTTACCTTGCCTAAAGTTTGGCGTAATGCCCAAATGAGAATAGGCCTTATCAGTAGCTTGTCTTCCTCGAGGTGTTCTAGATAAAAACCCTTCTTGAATTAAAAAAGGCTCATATACCTCCTCAATAGTTCCTGCATCTTCACCTACTGCCGTGGCTATAGTAGTTAATCCTACCGGACCTCCTTTAAACTTTTCAATGATGGTAGATAAAACTTTATTGTCCATTTCATCCAATCCATATTTATCAACATTTAAAGCATTTAGGGAGTATTTAGCAATTTCGATATCAATATCTCCACTTCCTTTTATTTGAGCAAAATCTCTAACTCTTCTTAAAAGAGCATTAGCAATTCGAGGTGTTCCTCTACTTCTCCTTGCAATTTCGGTAGCTGCATTTTTTTCTATGTGGATATTTAATATGGATGAAGACCGCACAACAATTTTTTGCAGCAGTGCTGCGTCATAATATGATAATCTTGCATTAATGCCGAATCGTGCTCTGAGCGGTGATGTTAATAAACCTGAGCGGGTAGTAGCTCCAATTAAAGTAAATGGATTTAAATCTATTTGTACTGTCCTAGCATTTGGCCCTGCATCAATCATGATGTCGATTTTGTAGTCTTCCATTGCAGAATATAAAAACTCTTCTACAACAGGGCTTAACCTATGAATTTCATCAATAAATAGAACGTCGTTAGTTTCTAGATTGGTTAATAAACCTGCCAAATCTCCCGGTTTATCAAGCACGGGACCACTTGTTACCTTAATGTTTACATTCAATTCGGCTGCAATAATATTGGCTAAAGTAGTCTTGCCTAAACCGGGAGGTCCATGAAGCAAAACGTGATCAAGCGCCTCACCTCTTTTAAGGGCAGCCTGCACAAAAATTTTAAGATTTTCAATTACTTTGTTCTGACCTGTAAAGTCATCAAACAAGCTAGGTCTTAAAACCCGTTCAATATCTTTATCGGTTTGAGAAAGATTTTCGTAATTAGGGTTTAGATGCTCATTCATATCAGTATCTCAAATATACAATTGAAATATTATTGATTGGTATAAACAAAAAATCCCTCCAATTGGAGGGATTTAATATTGTTAAAATATAAATTAATGTCCACTCTCCCCGTCTTGCTCGCCTTCTTCTAAAGGAACAGTTTGAGGAACAAAATCTTGGTCTTTTCCGGGCTTAGAATAATCATATGCCCATCTATGAACTTCAGGTAATGCACCGGGCCAGTTACCATGAAAATGTTTAACGGGTGTGGTCCATTCTAATGTATTGGAACCCCATGGATTTTGAGGGGCAACTTGACCTCTAAATGCAGAGTAAAAGAAATTATAGGCAAAAATTACTTGAGCAACTCCTCCAACTATTGCAGCTATAGTGATGAAAAAACTTAAATCTGCAAAATCAGCAAACATTGGGTATTCCGTATAACTGTAATATCTTCTAGGCACACCTGCTAAACCTTGAAAATGTTGAGGGAAGAAAACACAATATGCTGAGATAAAGGTTAACCAAAAGTGAACGTATCCTAACTTCTTATTCATCATTCTTCCAAACATCTTTGGAAACCAATGGTAAACACCTGCAAACATTGCTAAAACCGCAGATAAGCCCATCACAATGTGAAAGTGAGCTACAACAAAATAAGTATCATGGAGATTAATATCTAATGCAGCATCAGCCAAAATGATTCCTGTTAAACCTCCAGTAATAAATGTTGAAACCATTCCAACAGCAAACATCATAGCAGGAGTAAACCTAATATTACCTTTCCATAAGGTTGTTATATAGTTAAAAGCTTTTACTGCAGATGGAATAGCAATCAATAAGGTAGTGAAAGTAAATACGGCACCTACAAATGGATTCATTCCGGTTACGAACATATGGTGACCCCAAACAATAAATGAAAGGAAACCAATAGCTAAAATAGATCCTACCATCGCTCTATATCCAAAAATCGGTTTTCTTGAATTAGTTGCAATAACTTCAGAGGTAATACCTAGAGCAGGTAATAAAATAATGTATACCTCTGGGTGTCCTAAAAACCAGAATAAGTGTTGAAATAAAAGTGGGGAACCACCTGTAGCGTCTAAAGCTTCACCGGCAATATAAATATCAGATAGGTAGAAGCTAGTTCCAAAGGTTCTATCAAATATTAATAATAGGGCTGCAGCAAATAAAACAGGAAATGATAATACCCCTAAAATGGCTGTAACAAATAAGGCCCATATAGACAATGGGAGCCTTGTCATTTTCATTCCTTTAGTTCTTAGGTTAATGATGGTAACAATGTAATTTAAACCTCCTAATAAAGAGGATACAATAAATAAAGACATTGACACTAACCAGAGAGTCATACCTAAACCTGAACCTGGAACAGCCTCAGGTAAAGCACTTAAAGGAGGATAAACTGTCCAACCGGCTGCGGCAGGTCCTGACTCAACGTATAAAGAAATAAGCATTACTGCAGAAGATAAAAAGAAAAACCAATAAGAAAGCATATTGATTAGACCTGAAGCCATATCTCTAGCGCCAATTTGCAACGGAATTAATAAGTTGGCAAATGTTCCACTGAGACCTGCAGTAAGTAAAAAGAAAACCATTATGGTACCATGAATGGTAACTAAAGCCAAATACATATTTGGATCTAAAACACCTTCAGGAGCCCATTTATCTCCTAAAAAGAAGTTTAGAATTGGAAATCCTTCACCAGGCCAAGCCAATTGAACCCTAAATAGTAAGGACATTATCATACCAACAAAAGCCATAAAGGTTCCTGTAATAAGGAATTGTTTGGCAATCATTTTATGATCATAACTAAATAAATATTTAGTTATGAATGGCTCATGATGGTGATGTTCTTCTTCGTGGGTTAGGATTTCTTTTTCAGTAATCTGAGCTTCCATAATTTATCAATAATTATTTTTTTTCGGCGAGTACTTGATTTTGTTCGTCTATTTTCTTTTGTTTCATCATTTCAACACCTTCGGCATAAAAAACTGGTTGTTCATTTAACCAAGCTTGATATTGTTCTTCTGATTCAACAATAATTTTCATCTGCATATTATAGTGGGCAGATCCACAGATTTTATTACAGTACAACAAATAATCGAAGTCAGGGTTTTTAGTAATTGCCTTCATTTCTTCGGTTGTTTTGTTTGGAGTAAAATAAAATGAAGTTACCATTCCAGGAACAGCATTCATTTGTGCTCTAAAATGTGGCATATAAGCTGAGTGAATAACATCTTGAGCTCTGATATTAAATTTAACAGGTTGATTTACCGGTAAATGAAACTCTACTTTTACAGGTTTATCATCAAAACCTTTAGTATATCCAAATCCTCTATCGGACGCATCTTGCTGGTACCTCTTTATGTTATTAATGTGTTTTTCAACTTTCCATATTTCTTCTTGCGTATCATCAGCAATTTTTCCATCAGGAACAGCATCATTAAGTTTTTCGTTAAGTGATGCTAATTTCTCATCTAATTCAGCTAATTTTTCCTCAATACTATTGTCTGTAACTAAGCCCAAAGGATTTGTTGCTGAAATCAACCGATAATTAAACTCACCCAACTCACCATCTTCACCGGCATACCTTGCAGTCCAATCAAATTGTTTAGCGTATAATTCAATTTGTATTGGGTTTTCAGGCTCCTCTCTTGTAATCTCATTCCAAGTAGAAATACCATAAATAATAATAACAGCAAGAACTATAGCAGGAAAAGATGTCCAAACTAATTCAAGTTTTGCATTGTGAGTAACAAAGTCTGCTACTCTACTAGGTTTTCTTTGGTATTTAAAAGCAAAATAGAACAATAAAATATGGGTAATTACAAAAGCCAAAATAATGATGAGGAAATTGAAATTTAAAAGAGTATCAATTTTTTCTCCGTGAACAGATGCAGCCTCAGGCAAAAGGCTTCCACCGTATCTAAATAGAAGATAAATGAAGAAAGCAAAATACCCAAAAAGGAATATGAAAAAGTAAGAAGCTTGTTTCCTATTCTCTTTATCAGACACTTCATGATCATCACCACCTTTAAGTGATTTAGTTAATTCAAAAACTCTAATTAATTGGGCAAAGGTGATAATGCCCAAAATGATTACAATCGATATTAATAATTCAGTCATTTCTAAATCTTGTTATTAATGTATTTCGTGGTGTAAGCTTTCTTCCAAAAATGGATGTTGTTTAACTAATAAAGGCCTTGATGCAAGTGCTCTTAAAACTATATTTAAGAAAAAGCCTAAAAAGCCTAATGCTAAACCAATTTCAAATAATCCTATTGTGCCATGTTCTTTCATTGTACCTGGAGTAATCAACATATAAGTATCTAACCAGTGGCCAATAACAACTATCGAACCTATAACTATAACAAACCATTTGTTACGCTTGTTGTCACGATCCATTAAAAATAACATAGGAAATAGGAAATTTATCACCATTGTACCCCAAAAGGTCCATGTATAGTTTTCTATTCTTGCTAAGAAATAGGTTACTTCTTCAGGAATATCAGAATACCATATAAGCATGAATTGAGAAAAG